>DAOTHZ010000020.1:0-30212 GCA_035447945.1 Syntrophomonas sp. | reverse complement strand
GATAAGAAAAAGGCCGCGCCCACGCTGCCGAAAACAAGCGTGCTGCCCAGGAAATCAAGATACGTGCCGGTACCTTTCCAGCCCGGCCGTCCGGTGGAAGAGTAAATATTGCTCATGCTGATGACATTCAAAAGGCCCACCAGCCCAGCCGCAACCATTAGAGGCAGAGCGATGGAATCGCTGCTTTCAAACACCATAAAAATAATCCACAGCAACAGGAAGGCACCGGAAAAAAAGATTTCCCAGCTCAGCCAGGAGACCGGCAGGTTGGCCATGGCCCGATAAGCACGGAAAGGTTTGCCCAGGTGGAACAAGGACAGCAACATTGCCAGGACAATGACCGGACCCGTCCAGGCCAGGCCTTGGGCAGTCGATGTTAACGCCAGTTGCAATGATTCCCGGGACAAAACGATGCGGTCCCATGCCAAAAATATAAACAGTCCGGCAGCCAACTGCGCCAGGATGGTATTGGTTATTAACGGCCATTCTTTACGCAACATGATCAATCACCTCCGGTTTCATTGTTTATGCCCGTCCTGGGGTTTACGGCCGGTCAGATAATAGACCGATGGATTGGTACCACGTTCGGTCAGCAGCTGCAGATGCTGGTTTTCCTGCAAAACCTTGAACACGGTACTCTCCTTGTCGGTCAGGTCTCCAAAGTAACGGGCATTCACCGGACACACCTCAATACAGGCCGGTGTTTCACCCTTTGCCACCAGGGTATGACAAAATGTACATTTGGAAACAGTGCCTTTTTGCTGTGCCGGCACTCCTTCATTGCCGGTGGGGAAGTCAAGCATGTATTGTGGTTCTTTTTCGTTAAACTGCCGTACATATTTGTATGGGCAAGCGAGGATGCAGGAACCGCACCCCACACATTTGTCGTAATCCATCATAACGATTCCGTTGTCGGCCTGATAGGTTGCCCCGGTGGGACATGCCTTGACGCAGGGCGGGTTGTCACAGTGCTGGCAGGCCAGGGGAAGAAACTGCAATTGCAGGTTGGGATATTGTCCCCGAGGCGTGTCCATGCTCTTGCCGCCGTGGGTGAGGACTTGATTCCACCAAATTTCATTGGGCAGATTATTGTTTGCTTTACAGGCAACGGCACAGGCATGGCAGCCAATGCAGCGATTGATATCGATCAGCATGACCAGGCGTTTATTTCCCATGCAGGTGACCCCCCTTTCCTATACTTTGCGTACTTCGCACAGTACGTCGTAAAAAGATTGATTGTAACTCGAATAGTTGACATGATCCGTGGTCAGTTCCTGGTAGGAACCAGCCTTGAATTGATCACGGTGCCAGCCCTTGGGAACACTCACCATGCCTGGGGGTTCGCCCTCGGAAAGAATAGCCTTTAACACCACATGCCCGCGGTCATTGAAGATTTCCACCATATCGCCGGTTTTGATGCCGCGGCTGTCCGCATCCGAGGGGTTGATTTTCACCGTGGGCTCCGGGTCAAGCTCACGCAGCCAGGGGGTGCTTGACCATTGACTGTGCATGCGCCAGCGAACCCTTTCCGTGTGGTAGATTAAAGGGTACTTCTGCTTCAGGGGGTTGTCCGGCCAGGCCTCAATCGGCGGGGTAAAGACCGGCAAACGTTCCTTGTCCTGATCGATGGGAATGCCGCAATCAAGGCGTGGCTGGGGATCTTCCAGATAAAATTCCAGTCGTCCGGAGGGGGTGGGGAATTTATTGCCGGCCCAGTTGACCCAGCAACTGGGCAGTGTTTGAATGACCTTTTCCTCCTTCAGTCTTTCCCAAGTGAGACCTAGCTGACGGGATAAATCCGTATCAATCAACATTTGAATAAACTCTTCATCCGTATAGTTGTAAACCTCTCCAAAGCCCAACGCCGCGCTCAGCATTCTAAAAATATCCGTATTTGATTTTGATTCGAAAGCCGGTTCCAGAGCTTTTTCGGAAAGGACTGAATAAGGATGATCCGGGCCTTGGACAAATTCCAGCATTTCGAACCAATGCGCCACCGGCAGGATCAGGTCGGCATATTTGGTCGTGTCGGTATGGACAATGTCGGCCACCACGATAAAATCGATCGCAGGGAAGATCTCATTGATGATCCGGTTTTGATTGGTATTGTTGGTGACTGCATTGCTGCAAAGGAAGTACATGGATTTTATCGGATGGGGCTTGCCATAAAACTCCCCGGTTTTTAAGACCTCCGGCAACAGCAGCCAGGGAATGGTGGGGGAGTTTTTGCCGCGGGGGAACAGGTATTTAATGAAATTGCAACTGTAAAAAGCCATGCCGCAATGGCCTACGGAAGAACCATTCCGGGCAATATTGCCGGTCAGGGAGACCAGTATGCCCCAGGCATGACCCGTCTGTAACCCATTGTCATATTGAATAAAGCCGTTAAAGATACTGGCCGGGGTATTGGTGGCATACAGACGGGCAGTCTCACGGATGGTTTCCGTCGGAACATCACACAAACCAGTAGCTTTCTCAGGGGTGTAGTCTGTTAAAAATTCCTTTAAAACCGTAAAAGCTGTACTCACTTTGATACCGTCAATGGTATAGGTGCCTTCCAGCTGCGGGTCGGGAACTTCCGCCAAAACCTTGCCTGCATGGGCTTCCTTGTCCCAGACGATGTACGGATCAGGCTGTCCGGCTTCCGGGGCAATCCCGGTCAGGTGGCTCTGCCGCAGGAAGCGTTTAGTGTCTTCCCGCACCAAAAACGGCGCCACCGTATGATAACGCAGGTATTCAGCGTCATATAGCTGCTCGGCAATAATCGTTTCCGCCATAGCCAGGGCCATAACAGCATCAGATCCAGGACGGATGGGGATATACCTGTCAGCTTTGGCGGCGGTGGTTGTATAACGGGGGTCAATGACAACTACTTTGGCGCCGGCTTCCTGCGCTTGCATTATATACCGCCAGGAGTGAGGATGGGATTCGGTCGGGTTGGCCGCCCATACCAGAACGGTTTTGGCATTGGCCAGATCAGCCGGGTCATTGCTCTGGTTAAAGGTACCCATGTTGCCAATGACCCTGCCCAATCCGTAAGTGTCCGCCATGTCGAGTGAATATTCGGTTAACGTGGCTCCCATGGTTTGAGCAATACGCTGGGCGCTGTATAGCCCATTGATCATGGCCATGTCACCGCTGATGGTGGAAAAAGCAACCGACTGCGGACCGTATTCTGCCTGATAGGTCTTCCATTTTTCAGCGATGGTGGCAATCGCTTCTTCCCAGGAGATGCGTTCCCATTTGTCCTCGCCCCGTTCACCAACACGCTTCATCGGATACTTGATGCGATTGGGATTGTAGATTTGCTGAACGTGACTGAGTCCCCGCAAGCAGACACGATTGTAGCGGGGATCGGGGAAGGGGGCCATCGAAGTTTTAACCACTTTGCCATCGCGCACATGCACGAAGAGACGACATCTGGACTGACAGTTGCCAACACACATGCAACCAAAAACCTGTTCTTCTGCTGGCGAAGTAGTTTTCTTTGACTGTTCTTGCACGATCTCTCCTCCCGTCTGTCGGTACCGAATACCGAATTATTAGATAATTCATTATACCATTATTAGCTGAAATGATATATTCAATGTCGAAATAAGAGCGTTTAACTCGCTAAATTCTCCAATAACCATGATTTAATATGACAAAATAGTGTCACTATAACGCTGTAAATTGAATCTGAGATAGGCAGGAAAATCGATTATAAAAATGCGTATGGAGGTACAGCCATGCAAAATAATTCTCCCAATCTGGGTGAACTGCTCAAAGCGCTGAAAACAAATTTTATGACCATGGCCGAATTGGAAAGAGCGGGCAGGCATGATGAATTAATCATTCGCAAGGGGCCCTGGGGATACGATTACAGGTTTCAACAGCAATACCCCGAACATCCCATGTCGGGCGGACGATATATCAGGATCAAAGCCGCCGACCAAATTCGCGATATTGCCAGAGATCGGAGAGAACACTTCACGACTGAAGTGCTGGAAGAGTTACATCTGTCCTTGTTCGACTGCTGTGCGACGGTGCGGCTTTCCATTACCGAAGCCCTCTATTATGTCGGAGACAGCAGTTCCATCTCCTTCTTAACAGAATTGGCAGCATGGGAAAAAGAATCCAATATGGTGAAACTGCAGACCATTGATACCCTGCGAAAACTGGAACGATTATATTTGAAGTAAAACATTGCTTGAGAAAGGTAACCGCCAGGAAAAATATTTATTTTCTGGCGGCTTTTCATACGGTAGGGGGAAATTTCTTCTCTTGGCAGAGAAGTATCCATATTAGTTTGCCGTTCGATTTTTCGATAAACAGTACAAAATAACTGTTGGAATCGTCATTACAGGGGTTACAATAAGGATAACGAAAAACTTCCAACGAAAGGATGAATTACATGAAATGCGTTCTGAATCCCAATGAAATACAAGCGATGCTGCAGAGATTTAAGGATAATAGAGATGTCAAGTTTGGCAACGATGTTTGGCAATGCCAGCGAGCTTAAAGAAAGCCGCTTAGGGCGATCTCAATGCGCGCAGAATGAAAGCGTTTGGAGAAAAAATCAATGCGTGGGACAAACTATAAAAACGCATTTTCCCTGACCACCAACCCCTGCAATTTATGTCCGCGGATGTGCGGGATCGACCGTTCCAGTCAGACCGGTTTTTGCCAGAGCAGCAGCCAGATCAAAGCTGCCCGGGCAGCCCTGCACTTCTGGGAAGAACCGTGTATCAGCGGTACCCGCGGCAGCGGAACCATCTTTTTCAGCGGTTGTACGTTGCGGTGTTGCTATTGCCAGAACCATCAGATCAGCAGCGCCGGCTTTGGACAAGAGATTTCGGTGGAACGATTGGCCGAAATCTGTATGGAACTGCAGACACAGGGCGCGCATAACCTCAATCTGGTCACCGCCACACAGTATCTGGACCAGATTTTGCCGGCTCTCGACCTGATCAAGGAACAGTTGCACATCCCGGTTGTATACAACAGCAGCGGCTATGAACGGGTTGAGGTCATCCAGGCTTTGGCAGGATATGTGGATGTATATCTTCCCGATTTAAAATATTACAGCGATGAATTAGCCTGGCAATATTCCCACGCCCGCGATTATTTTTCTGCCGCAACGGCAGCCATCCAAGCCATGACCGCCCAGACCGGCGGATTGGTCTTTGATGAGGAAGGCATGTTGCAAAAGGGTGTTGTGATCAGGCATCTGGTCCTGCCCGGCGCAAGACAGGACAGTTTTGCCATTCTGCAATGGCTCAGTGAAAACCTGCCGCCGGATAAATTCATGTTAAGTCTGATGAGCCAGTACACCCCGGTTTACAAAAGCGTCGAGCACCCGGAGCTAAACCGCCGGATCACTTCATTTGAATATGAAACGGTAGTAGCGGAAGCCGTTCGCCTGGGACTGACCAGCGGTTATATGCAGGAGCGCAGCAGCGCCCGGGAAGAATACACCCCGCCTTTTGATTTGGAAGGGATTATAAAACGTTTGTTGTAATAAACGAAGAGGAAAGAAATTGACAGGATTCGCAAGTGCTTTCGGTGCGGATGAACATCTGGATAAATGTTCTAAATGAGTGCGAGTAAATATTTTTTTAAAGATAAGAAATTTTAAGGAGGAGAGCAGGATGGCCAACAAATTTGCCAGCAGACGGAACCTTGCCTTTTTACTGGAGGAGGTTTTTGATGCTGCCAGTCTGAACCGGATTGAGTATTTTCAGGATCACAACCAGGAAACGTTTAAAATGATCATCGACACGGCCATGAAAATCAGCACGGACATGATGTTTCCTTATTTTAAGGAGATGGACACCGATCCGCCTTATTGGGAAAACGGCAATGTACATGTGAATCCGGCCATCAAGGATTTTCTGAAGGAAATGGGCGAAGGCGGCTGGATTCAGGCGGAAAAACCCTATGAGATCGGTGGCCAGCAGCTGCCTCTAACCATCAAGGCGGCGGCCTATTTCTTGTTTGGCGCGGCCAATTACTCTATGAATGTATATCAGTTGCTGAGCGCCGGGGCAGCCAACCTCATCTACAGCTTCGGCACCCCGGAAATGAAGGATCTCTATCTGGAGAAAATGTATGCTGGCGAGTGGCAGGGGACCATGGCGCTGACCGAACCAGATGCGGGGAGTTCGCTGGGCGATCTGACGACTACAGCGGAACCAACCGATCAGGGCTACTATCTGATCAAAGGCAAAAAGATCTTTATTTCTGCCGCCAAGAACGATGTGACGGAGAATGTCGTCAATCTGATGCTGGCCCGGGTCAAGGGAGCACCAGCCGGGGTGGGCGGCATCTCACTGTTTGTGGTGCCGGAAAAGCGCATCAATGACAAGGGGGAATTGGAATACAACGACGTCTTCTGCGCCGGCATCGAACACAAACTGGGTTATCGGGGTTCGCCCATCTGTCAGCTCAGTATGGGTGATGAAAAGGATTGCCGCGGCTGGCTGGTGGGACAAGAGGGCAAAGGACTGGCCCATATGTTCAAGATGATGAACGAGGAGCGTATTAATATCGGCATCGGGGCCATCAGCAAGATTTCCGGAGCATACTATGCTTCGCTGGAATATGCCCGCGAGCGCAAACAAGGGCGCAATCCCGACCAGAAGGATCCGCTGACGCCGATGGTGCCGCTGATTGAGCATGCCGACATCAAACGCATGCTGCTGTTCCAGCGTTCGGTCATGGAAGGGGCGCTGTGCCTGGCACTGCAGGTTTCTCTGTATCAGGACTATGAAAACGTGAATATCGACCGGGAGGAAAATGGTCTACTGGTGGACTTTCTGATCCCGATCCTGAAGAGTTATCCGTCCGAGATGGGCGTGCTGGCTACCAGCGCTGCCATTCAAATCCTGGGCGGCTACGGATATTGCGGCGATTTTCCGGTGGAACAGTACTTCCGCGATATCCGTATTGATCCGATCCACGAAGGTACCACCGGCATTCAAGGGCAGGACCTGCTGGGCCGCAAGGTCAGTATGCATGGCGGCAAGGCGTTTGCGCTGTACATCAGTGAAGTGGAAAAGACCCTTGACCAGGCGCAGCTTCATCCGCAGCTGGCACCCTGTGTCAAAGCGCTGGCAGAGGCAGTGCAACTGATGAAGGATTTGACAGCGCAACTGCTGGCCAAAAAAGCATCCCTTTCCAAGGAAGCCTTCCTGGCGGACAGTGTGCTCTATCTTGACTTTATGGGGCAGATCGCCATCGCCTGGCAGTGGCTGAAACAGATGACGGTGGCGCAGACAGCGCTGCAGCAGGGTGCGGTTGATCCAGCTTTCTATCAAGGCAAGATCTTTACCGGGCGTTATTTCTTTGAATATGAACTGACCAAAATTGATAGCCTGGCCATTCGGCTGCGTTCGGACGACCGGGTCACGGTGGAAATCAGCGATCCATATTTTGAGGATTAAACAGGCGTTGCTGACTGTATCGTTTCAAAGGATCAGTTGGGTTGGTACGATGATCTTGGCTTATTCCCCAGTGGGCGTTTAAGTCAAAAAAAGTCTTGAAAGTTCACTGGCCGGGTCAACCATCAATCATCTGGTCGTCGTTCAATGTTCTTTGCCCAGTCGAACAGTGCAATACCGATAAGCTCAAGCAATGCTCCTTGAACGGTTCAAAAGAATAGATGTGCAGTGATTGGCCAACAATATCTTACAAAGAGGCAATCGGCGTATTTATTCATCGTTCAAGGAGCTGTTTTATTTTGTTTAAGCGTCAGCAACATGCCAGCTTGAGCCGCAATTACAATGACAATTTGGATTTGTTCAAAAAGGAACTGGGGGAAGGCGAGAGCTTTGATGTGATCGTCAGAGAAATAAAAGTGGTCGGTCTGAAAGCGGCTTTGATCTGTTTTGACGGGTTGGTCAAGGATGATATCCTCACCGAGGTCATGGAATCATTGTTTGTCTTGCGCAAGGAAAAATATTTTGAAAATACGATGGAGCAACTGCTGCATCGGGGGATTCCTTATATAGAATTATCGACAGAAGGCAAGATTGACGAGCTTTTATATGCGGTCCTGTCCGGCTCGATTCTTTTAATTGTTGACGGAAGCAGTGAGGGCTTCATTATTGATGCCCGCACCTATCCGGCCCGGGGACCGGAGGAACCGGATATTGAACGGGTGGTGCGCGGTTCCCGCGACGGTTTTACTGAAACGGTCGTGTTTAATACTGCGCTGATTCGGCGCCGTGTGCGAGATCCCAAGCTGCGGGTGGAACTGCTGCGGGTCGGCAAGCGTTCCAAGTCCGATGTAGCTGTTATTTATATAAAAGACATTGCCAATCCTGACCTGGTGGAAACCATTAAGGAAAGGATTGGGGCGATCAAAATTGACGGCATTCCCATGGCGGAAAAATCAGTCGAAGAGTTGATCATCGGCGGCAATACATGGAATCCCTTCCCCAAAGTGCGCTATACGGAACGGCCGGATGTGGCGTCCCTGCACCTGTTGGAGGGACATGTGCTGATCGTGGTGGATACCTCGCCCAGTGTGATTATCGCCCCGGCGACTTTTTTTCATCATTTGCAGCATGCCGAAGAATACCGGCAGAATCCCTCGGTCGGGGTATATATTCGCTGGATTCGTTTTGCTGCGATTCTGGCTTCGGTATTTTTAACTCCGCTGTGGCTGCTGGCAGCGCTATCACCGGATCTGCTGCCGGCTGGACTTGATTTTATCGGACCCAAAAAGACCGGCAACGTGCCTATATTTCTGCAGTTTTTCCTGGCGGAGATCAGTCTTGATCTGTTGCGTATGGCTGCCATTCATACTCCCGCGCCAATGGCGACTGCACTGGGGGTGATTGCAGCCTTGCTGATCGGTGATGTGGCAGTGCAGATTGGTTTGTTGATCCCGGAAACGATTTTGTATACCGCCATGGCGGCGATTGGCACCTTTTGTACACCCAGTTACGAGATGGGAATGGCCAACCGCCTGGCGCGCCTGTTTATTCTCATCTGTACCGGATTATTCCGTGGCCCCGGCTTGCTTGCCCGGACACTGCTGGTCCTGACCGTGCTGGCTTTCACCAAATCTTTTCAGGTACCCTACCTCTGGCCGCTCATTCCCTTCCACTGGCGCGCCCTCAAAACCATCCTGGTCCGGTCACCGGTACCGGTACAAAACATCCGCCCGGAAATCCTTCGTCCCCGTGATACGCGTCGTCAGGCCGCACCGGCCATGAAAAAAAAGCCATGATTCGCAGGAGCTGAATATCATCTCCGGATTGACCAGTGGTCGCAAGTCAACCCATCTGCGCAGCGGTCAGCTTATCACAGCATCCGGGTAAACACCGCCTGTTTGCCTTCCCAATCAAGTCGATAGCCCATATTGCGAACCAGTTCCTGCAGTGCGTTCTGATGCGGCGCGGATTTGCTGAAAAAGGCGGTGTTATTCATTGCGGCTCGTTTGCCGTCCACTTTGATGGTTTTTAATCCGGGCGTGACCACGATGCGACGGGCTTGCGGCAGCAAGGTCATATCGGTCGCCGTCCATGCTTCGGAAACAGACCAACTGCCGCAGATTTTGTGATTCAACCAGGAATAGGGGAGGTAGGCATAGCCGTCTTCACCCCAACTGCTGCCCCAGGAATTGCGCAGGATCAGACATTCCCGCTCAGGCAGATCACCCACAATCCCCACTGCGTGACCACCCCGCAAGAGTCCGGCCGGTAAAGGCAATTCGTAATCATCGTCTGGTTGGAAGTTTTCACAGACCAGCAAGGCTAGCATAAACGGACCTTCATTTTGCAAAGCCTGGCGGATGACTTCAAGCAGTTCGTGACGGTCTGAATCAGAAGTGGAACAAAGCTGCGCATAAGTCTGTATTTTATAGGGGCTGGCTGTTTCCATAGCCTTTTGAGGAATCCCCGGGACTTTGGGGCAGGGCAGTTCGCTCAGCTGGGCATAGGGCATGATTGCTTCTGGACAGATGCCGTATTTTCTCAAAACTTGCATGGCGACCTTGGGCTGAGTGCCTTCCAGACAGGGAAGACCGTCATTTTCCTTGCACATAGAGTACAGGAATGATGCCGAGAGGCCTTCTGAAGGATAATCCGCCTGTTTAATTTCTTCATAGGCTTTCACCGTCCAGGCTGCTGCACAGGCCACACAGGTGCCCCGGTCTTCCTGGTCAAATACGGGAGGAAGCTGGTCACGGTAATCGATGGGTAAGGTCGCACCCGGTTGGGCAGCAACGATCATTTTCGCATAACGATAATCGCGGGGGTCATAGGCCGAGGGAATATAACTGAGTTTGCGCCCGTAATGTAGCTGTGGTAATTTTTCCAAAGCTCGACGCAGATGATAAACGATTTCAAATGACAAAGTATTTCCTCCTTGTTTTTTGACAGATTTATTAGTAATGTATGCCTATATATAATATGAGTGACAATATTCTGATAATATTGGGGCAGATTCATCTGTGAAAAAAAGGAATTGCGTCGATTGTTGCAGAATTATATATTTAAAATTGGGCTTGAAATGCAAATTCCCCCTTGTAAAGGGAGGGCTATGATATGAGCAATTGCATAAAATGCGGCAGGGAGATTGCCGATAAATCCTTTCAACTAACGCTCTATTGCGATGCGTGTTACCGCGCACTCCACACCCGGCACTGCATCACTTGCGGAAAAGAGATCACCGATAAATCCTTTCAACTGACCAGATATTGTGATGCGTGTTTACAGGAGAGTAAACGCAGGCATTGTGAAAAGTGCGGAAAAGAAATCACCGACAAATCCTTTCAGCTGACCAAGTATTGCAGCGAATGCTGGAAAGAAACCCATCAAAGAAGAAGGATCAGACATAAAAGCGCTCATAAAAAAACCCATGATAAAAAATAGTTCAGGGAATACAATAGAGTGATATCATCAGTTGTTGCGCCATCCGTTCCATCATGATCAGCATGACAAGGAGGAACCTGGAGTGAATACGGTAATGCGACAGGAAAAGAAATTCCTGATTACCATCGAGGATGCCATCAAACACAGTCGCTATCTGGAGAACTTCATGATGCAGGACAGTCACAACGGGACCCATGGCTATATGATTCGTTCTCTGTATTTCGATACGCTGACAGACCGGGATTATTTTGAGAAACTAGACGGGGTGGAAGTACGTCGCAAGGTCAGACTGCGCAACTACGATCCCCGCAGTGATTTTGCGGTGCTGGAAATGAAGCAAAAGCACGGTACCCAGCAATTGAAACGTTCCTTGCGCATGAACCGGGCTGATGCTGCGGAGATGTGCCGGGGCAATTATTCGCCCTTGTTGACGTATAGCGATCCTTTTGCGGCCGAGTGTTTCGGCTTTATGCATATGTACTGTTATCGTCCCAAAACCATCGTGCAGTACAATCGCAAAGCTTTTATCGCCCAGGAAAACAAGATACGGGTAACATTTGACCAGAACATTACCGCCACCGAATCCTGTTTTGACATTTTTGCGGAGAATCTCACCATGTATCCCGTGTTCAATCCGTTCAATGTCGTCTTGGAGATTAAATACAACGGGTTTTTCCTGAGCTATATCCGTGAATTTATCAATCGGATTAATCGCAGTGAACTGGCGGTCAGCAAATACTGTCTGGGACGTTCCGTGGCCTTAAACTATATTTTTTAACGGGGGGATTGGGGATGAAACAAGATTTGCTGCAAATCTTTCAGCAAAGCAGCGAGCTTGGTTGGGAAAGTATCGTATTACATATTGTGGTTGCCATTTTGATTGCTATCGTTATCTTTTTATCTTATCGTTTGTCCCATTCCGGCACGATTTACAGTGAAAAGTTTAATATATCGCTGGTAATTCTAACCATTCTGACGACTACGGTGATGACGGTTATCGGCAATAATATTGCCTTGTCACTGGGCATGGTGGGGGCCTTGTCCATTGTCCGCTTCCGGACCGTCATCAAGGATTCCCGGGATACCGTCTATATATTCTGGGCGATTATTGTGGGCATCTGCTGCGGGGTAGGTCATTATCTGGTTGCAGCCCTGGGCAGTTGTGCGGTATTTATTATTCTGCTGGTTTTCGGAAAAATCCGCAATGACAACCGAATTCTGCTGATTATCCGGGCAGCGCGCAACATTGACCGTAAAATCGAAGCCATTATATTCGACTATTTTGATGATAAAGCCCAGCTGCGTGTAAAAAACACCACCGAAGCCAACGTGGAATTCATCTACGAACTGACCAAAAAAGTCGTTGATAAAACCATCACCCGGGAAAAGAATATTACCGAGATTCTCTATGAATTAGGCAGTGTGGAGTACGTCAATCTGGTAACGCAAAATGATGAAATAAGCAGTTGATGAGGGATGTTCTATGAAACCCAAAATCATACTGATGGCTGCTGTGATGATCATGATTCTGACCACGACTTTCATTACGGTAATGCCGAAGAGTGATCAGCGCCGGGTTCATCAGCACCGGGAAGATACCGTTCAGAAGTGCGTACACCAGAATGAAGTGTTTTGTACGCACCTGCCGATTGTCAATATCTCGACCGGCGGACAGAAGATACCCGGCGAACCAATCCTGAATGAGCTCGGCAATACCATCGCGCTGGAAACAGGTGACAACGGTGAGACCATGATCATTGCCGAAATCAGTGTCATTGACAATGCCCGGGCAAACAACCACATCGGCGATACCAAGGCAGTGGATGCTTCCGCCTGGCTGAGAATCCGCGGCAATTCCTCCCGCATCTTTGATAAAAAAAGTTATGCGATCCGTTTCATCGATACACATGGCTATGACCGGGAACTAGCTGTCATGGGAATGCCTGCCCATGATGAATGGGCGCTGTATGGTCCATTTCTGGACAAAACGCTGCTCCGCAATTACTTGGGCATGAATATATCGGCCGAAGTGATGGGCTACGCTCCCAATGTCAGGTTCTGCGAATGTTTTCTCGACGGGCGCTACCAGGGCGTGTATTTGTTTATGGAGACGGTCGCCCGAAGTGAAAACCGGGTCAATCTCACCGGCTATGATCCGGATCATGTAGCCTCCAGTTATATTGTAAGAATGGATGAGTATGAGCACAACGAACGTTCCCTGGATAATTTCACCTATTATACGCTGAACAATAAATACAATACTGGATTTACCATTGTTTATCCGCCTCGTTTGCTGATGACGCCGGAGACGCGCACTTTTATCGAAGACGATATCAGTCAATTTGAAAAAGCCCTTTATTCTTTTGACTTCAAAGACCCGGCGCGGGGGTATCGGGCGTATATCGATGTGGATTCCTTTGTTGATTACTATGTGCTGCAGGAGTTCTTCCTGAACAACGACATGTGTTCGCGTTCCACTTTTCTTTACAAGGATATTCGCGGCAAGCTGCATATGGGACCGGTATGGGATTACAATAATGCCTTCAACAATTTTATTCCTCTTGATTTTGACGGGACGGACCTTCAATTTATTGATCGAACCTGGTATCAGATGCTGTTGCGGGATGAGTATTTTGTCAACAAAGTGATTGCCCGCTACAAAGCGTTGCGCAAGAGCTATCTCAGTGATGAATACCTGCTGAACTACATTGATGAAACCACAAACTACCTGGGCGGAGCCATCGATCGCAACTATATGGTGTGGGGCTATACGTTTGAACGCGAACATCAAAAACCGGGGGTCAGCCGCCGGCCGATTGAATTAAATCCCACCAGTTACGAAGAAGCCATAGACCAATTAAAAACCATCATCGTCAAGCGGGGCGAATGGATGGATAAACATATCGATATCCTGCAGCAGAATTGTCACGGATCAAAAATCAAGCACTTTCTGCCATTGCCATAAGGAAGCCAGGTGAGCGGAAAAGATGAAAAAGTATATTGCCGTATGTTTTGGCCTTCTCATGATCTATTTTATCTATCAATACCTGACTCTTTCTTTGGGCCTTTATTATGATTTTCATCCCGAGCAGCCCGTCAATGCGATGGCGAAAACAGATCGAGCCAGGATTTATCTGTCGCAGGGAAACCGACTCGAGCAACTGGTAGTCAAGGGCGTGGAACTGGAAAGCGTCAAGCCCGGCTGTTTTGCCAATGACTACGAAGTTGATGAACCAACCTATCTGAGATGGCTGCAGCTGATTGGCGAGATGGGGGCCAATACCGTCAAAGTTAATCACATTATGGATGAGGCCTTTTACAATGCTTTTTACGACTATAACCAAAAGGCGGCCGAGCCCCTTTACTTGCTGCAGAGCATTGCTGTCCGCGATTATGAACAAAACGCAGCCAACGGCGCCTACAGCGAAGCATTTTTCGAAAATCTGATAACCAACTGCCGTATCGCCGTGGATGTCATTCACGGCCAAAGGCTGATCACGCTGAACAAGGGAGCGGGCATCGGCAATTACCGAAAGGACGTATCTCCCTGGACGTTGGGCTTTATCGTGGGAACTACCTGGTTTCCCTATACCATTGCCTATACCGACCATCATCAGGAACCGGAACGCCATTATCAAGGGAAATATGTCTTTGCCACGGCGGAGGCGAGCGCTTTTGAAAATATGCTGGCGGAAGTCATGAACGAGATTCTGTCCTATGAAGCCGGGAAATACAAACAACAAAGACTGGTTTCCTTCATTAACGAACCGACGGCCGACCCCTTTGAATATTTGTATAATGTCAATATTCAGATTGATAAAGTCGCCCAGGTGGATGCCAATCATATCCAACTGACCGACGCGGTGGCGTCTGGATTTGTGGTTTCCTACCGCATGTATTCCTACTATCGCTATTTTACAGAGTGTCTGGCGGACAGCGAAAGACTCCGGCTGGCAGAGTATCTGTCCCAAGTAGACGTCAATACCATTTATGACGGGTATATTAACATGCTGAATCTGTATTATGATTATCCGGTCTTGGTCACCAGCTATGGTTTTTCGACTGCGCGGGGCGCGGAAAGCAAGGTGGAGGAAAGACTGACCGAGCAAGCGCAGGGAGTTCTCCTGGCAGATACGTATGAGCAGATCGTTCAGGCAGGATGCTGCGGGGCGGTCATCTCTGCCTGGCAGGATGACTGGAGTCATGCTGCCTGGAATACCCAGCATGCCGTAGACCTAAATCAGGTTAAAAACTGGCATGACGCTCAGAGCCTGGTTCAATTTTACGGTTTGCTGAGCTTTGATGCGGGCGCGCAGGAGAGTGTCTGCTATGTCGACGGAGAGCCTGGAGAATGGAATGAAGATGACATCATTATCGCGGAACCGACGCTATCGCTATCCCTGAAGTACGATGAGCAATATATTTATCTATTGGTCAGGAAAAAAGACCTGCGGCAAGATGAAATGCTGTACCTGCCGATAGACACAACCCCTCAAAGCGGCAGCAACTATAGTGCCCAGTATAAGGTGCGTTTTCAGAGACCAGCGGACTTTTTGATGCTGATAAACGGGCAGAACAACAGCAGAGTGTTGGTGCATCGGCGTTATGATGTCATGCGGGCGATGTATGAAAAATCCACCACGGGGCTGGAGCCTTATGAATTTGTTCCCGATAAGGCTCTCCCGGTTTTTGACAAGATAAGAATGGTTTTAAAGAAACAATATGATCCTGGTGTGGACATTATCCAATTGAGTGACCAGGAACGCTTTATCCACAATCTCTACCAGACCATTGAGACCGGAGCGCTGACACACGGCAACGCCAACCCGAAAAGCAGCAGTTACAATTCGCTGGCTGATTTTTTCTATGGGGATGACTTGATTGAAATGCGCATTCCCTGGCAGTTGCTGAATTTCTCCGATCCATCCGCAATGATGATTCACGCTGATTATTATGCGCACTACGGGGTGGAATACATGCCGATCAAAGCGATGTATATCGGCGTTGGCGATGCTGTCACAGGTTCGCAGCGGATAGCCATGGGCAGGGTGAAACTCAAAGGATGGGCAGGCGAGGCAAGTTACCACGAACGACTCAAGCCAGCCTATTATATCGTGCAGCAGCGCTGGCAATAAAGGGGACAGGAAATGTTTGTAGAAAAAATGATTCTTATGTATATATGGTTATGCTTCAGCCTAATCCTTTTTAATATTTTTTGGATTCTGTGGACGGTGATTGACCAGCGACAGTATATAAAACGAAGCCAAAAGCTGAATCGCTTGCTCGACAAGCAACTGGAGCGCCTGGAAAAAGGGTTGCCGGTTACCAGGCAACACCAGCAATATTTACAAAAAGAATTGCCCCGGGTCAAATACCTGATGGCTTTTGCCGAACTGCTGGACCGCAAAGCAGTCGGGCAACAAGATTATTTTGACGAGTATCTGCGTACGTTGAGTCCAATATTCGAGTTTCTGGCGAGGAAATACCAACAACAAAAGGTCATCAGTAAAAGTTATTTTGCCCATGTGCTAGCCCATCCACGGCTGGCCCGAAACTTGAATACTGATGCGCTGGCCAAAATTCTTTTTTTCTATCTTCAGGAGGACTCAATCCACTGTCAGGCCAATGTAATGAAAGCTCTTTTCAGCTTTGGAGACGTCTCCAGCGTCATGCGGGGGATCCGAATCCTGGACCGGCTGGAAATCTATTTTCACGGTAAATTGCTGACGGACGGACTGCTGACCTTTCAAGGCAGTCATCAGGAATTGAGCCAGACTCTCTGGAAGAATCTTTTCCAATTTCGTATCCCCATTCAGGTGGCTTTGCTCGACTATCTCCGCTTTACTACGGGTGCCTACCAGGAAGAACTGGCGGTGTTGATGGGGGATGCGAGTGTTCATCCGGAGGTCCAATTCGCAATCATTCGCTATTTCACCAGGTACCCCTTCCCGGCGGCTCGGGAAAAATTGCTGGCCTTTCTGCAGATCAAGGACAAAGACCGCTGGCAATATCCGGCGCTGGCAGCCACGGCATTGGCCGCCTACCCTGATCAGGAAGTGGCAGGTGCACTGCAAAAGGCTCTGTCCAGCAGTAACTGGTATATCCGTTACAATGCGGCCAAAAGTTTGACTTCCATGCAGATGGACCTGGCTGAGATCGCTCAGGTAATCAATGGCGATGACCGCTTTGCCCGGGAGATCCTGCAGTACTTTATGGAGTACAACCCCAATTTCAAACCCAGTATGGGATAGGAACGTGATACGATGGATTTCATTAGGATTGTAATAGAATATACTGGAATATTTTTTATCGCTTATCTGATAGGGTATTCCACCTTTTTGTTCTTGTCTGTCATCGTTGGCGGCACTGTTTTGTTTGATAAACGGAAAAAAGAACGGCTAAAGAATGTGCTGAACCACGATTATTATATGCCGATTACCATTATTGTTCCGGCTTACAACGAAGAGGTCACGGTAGTTGATTCGGTCAAATCACTGCTCAGCCTGGATTACCAATTGTACGAAATCGTGGTGGTGGACGATGGTTCCAGCGACAGTACCAGCCAAAAAATGATTGAACATTTCGATATGAAACAGATCCGCCAGCCGATAAATCGGGCTGTTAAATGCAAGCCGGTCCGAGCGATCTACAGCACCGACCAGCAAAAGGTACCCATCACCCTGATAAAAAAGGAAAACGGCGGCAAGGCGGATGCTCTGAATATGGGAATTAATGCTTCCAAGTTTCCTTATTTTATCTGTATGGATGCGGATTCGGTGTTACAGCAGGATTCGCTCAAAGAGATTATGAATACCATTCTCGAAGACAACAACATTATTGCTGCGGGGGGACTGGTCAGACCCTCCAATGGCCTGAAAATAATGGAGGGCCGGGTGATCAATTACCGCTTGCCGCCCAAAATACTGGTGGCCATGCAAACGCTGGAATATGAAAGATCTTTCCTGGCATCGCGCTTGTTGCTTGATCAGTTTAACGGGAATCTGATTATCTCAGGTGCTTTCGGGATGTTTAAAAAAGACATCGTGATTGATGCCGGCGGTTATGATCACAGCACCATCGGTGAGGATATGGAACTGGTGGTTAAACTGCATGTATTCTGCCGGGCCAACAATCGTCCTTATCTGATCAAATATGCGCCGGATGCGATCTGCTGGACGCAGGTTCCGGAACGGCTGCATGATTTGACCTCGCAAAGAAGACGCTGGCATTTGGGACTCTTCCAGAGTATGTGGAAATACAAGGAGGTATTTGCCAATCCCCGATTTGGAGCAATCAGTTGGATATCCTATTTTTATTTCCTGGTTTATGAGCTGGCTTCACCATTTATCGAATTGTTTGGGATTATAACGATTGTGCTTGCTTTTCTGGTGGAATTGATCAATGTGAAGTTTATGATCATGTTTTTCCTGATCTATGTCATCTTTGGCGTGATTTTGACCACGACAGCTTTTATTAACCGCATTTATACGCAGAATCAGACACTATACTTGACAGATATCATCAAGGCCACCGGTTTGTGTGTAATTGAAATATCTGTCCTGCGTTTCATTATGGCCTGGGTACGGATTACCGCCTTTATTGGCTACAACAGACGAAAAACAGACTGGGGCAAAATTGAACGGCAAAAAATCAACCTGAGATAAACACCCAGGGGAGGGGAGAGGGTAAAATGAAAATCGCTTTTACAACATTCTTGCTGGTCGAGATGTTGATCTTTCATTTCATTCCTTTTGCTTTGTTTGACAAGCAGGAAAAAGACTATGTTGCCAGCCATAAGATTGTATATGTGGCAGGTCATCCTGATTTTTATCCGCTGGAATACTATGACCGGCAGCTACGTGAATACGCCGGGATTGTACCTGACCTTTACCGGCAGGTAGCGGCCGACTCCGGGCTGGTGTTTCAGTATATTAATACGGACCAGGCCAATGCTGCCGAATTGGCCCAAAACGGACAGGTGGAAGTCATGCTGGCACTGACCTCCCTGCCAACGAACACCGTCTCTGACCGGGTGAATTTTTCCGTTGATTACAGTGGCAAGCCGATTGACCTAACCTTTCTATTTACCTATGCTGCCGCCCCGGAACTGGTCAGTATCTTTGCAAAGTCGCTGCAAAACATGACCGATGGAGAAAAGGAAGCCATTCTGCAGCATTATCTGAGCGGAAAAAAGAGCGGCCTTTCCATGACTTTTATCGTTCTGGCTGGGCTGCTGTTGCTGATCATTCTGGGCTGGGGGATGCATCTTGCGAAAAAACTCCGGGAACAAAAGAAACTCAACTTAACCAATCGCAATACCGATACCTTTACCGGGCTCTCCAGCCTGGACGGGTTGGATTACCATTACCAACAATTGA
This sequence comes from Syntrophomonas sp., assembly GCA_035447945.1. Classification (GTDB taxonomy): domain Bacteria; phylum Bacillota; class Syntrophomonadia; order Syntrophomonadales; family Syntrophomonadaceae; genus Syntrophomonas_B. The sequence goes on along the minus strand of DAOTHZ010000020.1, from coordinate 10,972 downwards.
TCAATGACAAAAACCGCTCTTTGTACGCTGTTATCATAATTGACAGCAGCATGAAAGGGATCGGCAGACTTTACGGCATCGATGAAGTCTATTCCCTCTTGAAGCATATCGCCGGGACCATCCGGCAAAGTCTGCAAACGGATGAACTGGCAGCAAGGGTTTCGGAATATACCTTTTGTGTCGTGAAACCAAGTCATTCGCAAGCAGAGATGATCGCCTGGCTTGAAGAACTCAATCGCGCTATTATCGATTATTCACCCGCCAGCGAAAAAGGGTACGCGATACAGATGCATTATGGTATCTATTTCTTGCGACATGGCGACCAGTTGGCAGACAAAGCGTTGTATAATGCGATTCAGGCCAAGGAATACGCCCGCCTCAAACGGATGCAGTATGCCGTCTTTGATGATGAAGTGCTGCGGGAAGCAAACGAGTACCAAGCGTTTGAACAAGAGGTGCTGAGCGGTTTGGAAAACAAGGAATTTGTTCCTTTCTTTCAACCCTTTGTTGACATTCGTACCGGCAAGGTTATCGGGGCGGAAGCCCTCGCTCGCTGGGAAAGCCGGACACGGGGATTATTACGATCGGCCAGTTTTGTTCCCCAATTGGAAAAGCATAATCTGATTAGCGAACTGGATTTTCAGATCTTTGAAAAATCATGCCAATGGCTGTCACAACGCCATCAGTCGGGCAAGACCATGACGCGGCTGTCCTGCAATTTTTCCCGGCAAACCTTTCAGCACAAAGATTTTATCGGCCGGTTGACGGCCATTCTGGACGAATATCCGTTTCCTCATCAATGTTTGGCGGTTGAAATCACGGAGAGCGCGATGATTGTCGATACGGAATACGCCGAACAGAACATTGAGAAACTCAACAAACTCAACATTGGGCTGTTTCTGGATGATTTCGGGGTGGGGTATGCTTCCTTTAAAGATTTGTGTGAGTATCCTTTTGATTGCATCAAACTGGACAAAAGCCTGATTGACAATCTGGATCAGGAGAATTGGAGAGTGCTGGTCAACGGGCTGATTTATATATCTCATAACATGAATTTTAAAATCATTTGTGAGGGCATTGAAAGAGAAGAACAGGTTGCGAAACTGCGGGCACTGAACTGTGATATTGCCCAGGGCAACTATTTTTATCGGCCGTTGTCCCAGAGCCTGTTCGAGACTCTGCTGGATGATGCCTTGCTGCCGACCGTGTATTAGCCCGCATACCATGTCACCACTTTTGGCTGTTTGGCATATAGTAACCTAGAAATACGAAGAGTGGTGATTTTTTGTGGCCATATCAATGCGGTATGCCCAGCCTGGGAATGACGGACCGGCGATATTATCACCTTGCAACCCGGAAGAGCATGCTTTCTTGCAGAACGACGCCTTCCGCGAACTGGAAAAGATGATTGGGCTGAAACCAGTGAAAAAGACCATTGCCGAGATCAGTGCCTACGCCATGATCCAGACCAGGCGCAGCCAGCAATCCCTGAAAGCAGATCCGACTGCGATGCACATGGTTTTCCGCGGCAACCCCGGCACCGGCAAGACCAGTGTGGCCCGTCTGCTGGGAGGGATCTTCAGGGAAATCGGAATTTTGTCCAAAGGCCATCTGCTGGAGGTGGAACGGGCGGATCTGGTGGGCGAATATATTGGTCATACAGCGCAGAAGACCCGCGAGGTTTTAAAAAAGGCCAGCGGGGGCATTCTGTTTATTGACGAGGCTTACACGTTGGCGCAGGGAGGCAGCAAGGATTTTGGCCAGGAGGCCATCTCCACGCTGGTCAAGGCCATGGAGGATCAACGCCATGACTTGATCGTGATTCTGGCCGGCTACTGTCTGGAGATGGACGCATTTATGCTCAGCAATCCGGGATTGCGTTCCCGCTTTGCGTTGCAGATAAATTTTCCCGATTATGAAAGTGATGAGCTTTTCAACATTGCTTTGCAGATGTACAATGAACGGGACTACGAATTGAGCAGTCGCTGCCGCTGGAGATTAAAATGTATCATGGAGGAATTCGTGAAAGGTCATCATCCGCACAGCGGCAATGCTCGATATGTGCGTAATCTGGTAGAGAGATCGATTCGCCAGCAAGCGCTGCGCCTGGTGGACCGGGCGTATTTAAGCCGCAAAGATTTGATGACCGTTGAAGAAAAAGACCTGGCGGTGCCAGGCACCCAGCCATTAAGTTATTAAGGAAAGTGATGTAGTAATGGACGCATTGAACCTGATCCGGCAAGCGGAAAAGGACATGCATGAACAATTTGCATATTATGAAGCAATCGCTTATGACAACCAGGCCAAAGTACTGCGCGCTTTTCAGGAGCATCGGGTCAGGGAAGGCCATTTTCAATTTTCGTCGGGTTACGGATACGGAGATTTGGGACGGGACGAATTGGAAAGCATTTATGCCCAGGTGTTTGGTGCGGATGATGCCATGGTTCGCGCCCAGATTGTATCTGGCACCCATGCCATTTCCGCCTGTTTATTGGCGGTATTAAGGCCCGGCGATGAACTGTTGTCGCTGACCGGCAGTCCCTATGATACCCTGAGCAATGTCATTGGCGTGCATCATCCGCATCGCGGCAGTCTGATTGAAAGGGGCATCAAATATCGTGAAATTGCACTCCTGCCTGATGGAGATGTTGATCTGGAAGCAATCCGCCTAACCGTTTCGCCGCAGACCAGAATGGTTCTCATCCAGCGTTCGCGAGGCTACAGCCTGCGTCCGGCGCTGACGGCGGAAAAGATAACGCAAGTGATTGCCGCGGTGCGTCAGGCCAATCCAGCAACGATTGTATTTGTGGACAACTGTTACGGGGAATTCACCGATCGGCTGGAGCCGACCCAGTTGGGGGCAGATTTAATGGCAGGTTCGCTGATTAAAAATCCCGGTGGGGGTCTGGTGCCCTCCGGCGGGTATATCCTGGGACGTCGGGATTTGGTGGAGGAAGTATCCTTTCAGATTACTGCACCGGGCTTGGGAAAGGAACTGGGAGCCAGCTTAATCAACAATCGTCTCCTCTATCAGGGCTTGTTTATGGCGCCGCATACAGTATTGCAGGCATTAAAAACCGCCTGCTTGCTGGCCTGGGTAGGGGAACATTTTGCTTGCCGGGTCTTTCCGCGCTGGCAGGAAGCGCGTGGGGATATCGTACAAGCGGTGCAGATGAACCATGCTGCGGAGGTCATTCGCTTTTGCCAGATCGTGCAGAGCGCTTCGCCGGTTGACAGCGACGTAACCTTGGAATATGGCGACATGCCGGGTTATGCAGACCGCGTGGTGATGGCCGCCGGCACATTCGTACAAGGTTCTTCCATTGAATTGTCATGTGATGCGCCGCTGCGTGAGCCGTATACGGCATATTTTCAGGGAGCTTTAAGTTATGAACACGGACGGTATGTGGTCCAACAACTCATCGAGCAGTTGTTGGGGCAAAGATAGGGAGTTCTGCCAACGTTTACCGAGTACAAAGCAAAGATGAATCGATAAATTAAGGAGGTCATAGACATGAGTACGGGAGCAGTTGTTGTGGCGATCATCGTTATCCTGATTGGGATCGTAGGGATATTTATCCCGTATATCCCGGGCATTCCCCTTATTTTTATTGCGATACTGGCCTATGGATGGTATGAGGGATTTCATCAAATCTCTGCCTATTACATCGCCCTCATGGCAGCGTTAACCGTTCTGGCGCTGGTGGTCGACTATCTTTCTGCCACCCTGGGAGCCAAACATTTTGGTTCCAGCAAATACGGAATAATGGGCGCACTGCTGGGGACCTTGCTGGGGATCATTATTTTTGCGCCAATCGGGATTTTTGTGGGGCCATTCCTGGGAGCTCTGGCCGGGGAAATGCTGTCCGGCAAGGACATGGATACAGCCGTAAAGACTTCGCTGGGAACAATTGCCGGGTTGTTTACCGGAATTGCCTTTAACCTGGTCCTGGGGCTGGTTATGTTTATTTCTTTTTTAATCATCATCTTTTAATTGCACAGCAGAGATTTATATGCTAACCTAATCAAATCAGAAAGCAGCAAATAGGGGGCATTGGCGTGAATAAAGAATACATTATGCAAAAATGCAAGGAAGAAAATGTGCAATTCATCAGACTCCAGTTTACAGATATCATGGGGGTATTTAAAGCTATCTCGATTACCGTTGACCAATTGGAAAAGGCCCTGGATGGTGAACTGATGTTTGACGGTTCCTCAATCGAAGGCTTTGTGCGCATCGAAGAGTCTGACATGTATCTCAAGCCGGACCCCGATACGTTTGCCATTTTACCTTGGAGCAATCCCAAATCGAGTGGAAAAACGGCTCGCATTATCTGCGATATCTATGATCCGGACGACACTCCGTTCAAGGGCAGTCCGCGTTATATTTTACAAAAAGCCTTGCAGGAAGCGGCTGAATTGGGTTTTGCCATGCAAGTAGGTCCGGAACCGGAATTTTTCCTTTTTAATCTGGATGAAAATGGACAACCGACGTTGAAAACCAATGACAAAGCCAGTTATTTTGATCTGCCACCGGTGGATATGGGAGAAGAAGCCCGCCGCGAGATGGTGGAAGTGCTGCAAACCCTGGGATTTGAAATCGAAGCGGCTCATCACGAAGTCGCTCCGGGGCAGCATGAAATCGATTTTAAATATACCGATGCGTTAAAGACAGCGGACAATATCATGACCTTCCGGGTAGCGGTACGTATTGTCGCCCAGAATCATGGACTGCATGCCACCTTCATGCCCAAACCGGTCTTTGGGATTGCAGGGTCGGGCATGCATATGCATTGCTCCCTGTTTAAAGACGGCGAGAATATTTTTTATGATCCCAATCGGGAAGACGGACTCAGTGACACCTGCCGCTATTTTATCGGCGGCGTCATCAGGCATGCCCGGGCTATTTGTGCCATCACCAACCCCTCGGTCAATTCCTATAAACGGTTGGTGCCGGGTTATGAAGCCCCGGTTTATATTGCCTGGTCATACAAAAACCGCAGCCCGCTGATCAGGATACCGGCACGCCGCGGCATCGGCACCCGCATAGAAGTGCGCAACCCGGATCCCAGCTGTAATCCGTATCTGGGTCTGGCGGTCATTTTAAAAGCCGGCTTGGATGGAATTAAAAACCAGATCGCTCCACCTGATCCAGTGGAACAGAATATTTTCGAAATGAATCTGGCCGACCGAAAAAAACAAGGCATCCTGTCCCTGCCCGAAAATCTTTACGAAGCGTTGGATGAACTGGGCAAGGACGAGATTATAAAAGAAGCCTTGGGAGAACACGTTTACTCCCGCTTCGTCGCTGCCAAGATGAAGGAATGGGAAAACTACAGCTCCCGGGTCTATGATTGGGAAATCGACGAGTATCTGGCCAAGTTTTAGAATAGAATTAGACGCAAGTTGGGGACGGTTCTTGCTTGCTTTCTGGGGGGCAGAAAGCAAGCAAGAACCGTCCCCAACTTGCGTAACTTGGTTTCTACATTCTTCTCATTAAACCGGCTACCTTGCCTAATATACTGACCTCTTTGGCAATGATTGGTTCCATGGCACTGTTTTCCGGCTGCAATTTTATATGATCCGGCATTTTATAATAGCGCTTTACCGTAGCTTCGTCTTCCAGCATCGCAACGACAATCTCACCGTTGGCTGCGTCCCTTTGTTCATGAACGATGACATAATCATTGTCAAAAATGCCAGCCTCGATCATGCTGTCGCCCTGAACCTTTAATATGTAATAATTGCCCTGTCCGAGCAGATCAACCGGCACGGCCATGTAATTATCGATATTCTCCTGAGCGAGGATGGGGATGCCGGCAGCGACTTTACCCACCACCGGAATCTGGCGAATACTCATCTCCAGATTGGCTACTTCTTCCGGCTCATTGACAACGATTGCCCGGGGGCGGGCCGGGTCGCGGCGAATCAATCCCAGTTCTTCCAACTGGACTAAATACATATGTACAGTGGAGCTTGATTTTAACCCGACCGCTTTGCCGATATCCCGGACTGACGGAGGATAACCATGCTCCTTGCAATAACTCTGAATATATTCAAACACCATTCGCGGACGCCTTTTCAAGGTATTAATCTTTTCCATGTCCATAAGACCCCTCCTGGTTTTTGTTAAATTATAACACATGTTCTATAAAAAACAATTGTTCTAGACAAAAAAGTTGGCAAAACGAGGTAACGATGACACTTCTATGTCAAAATAAATGAACTGACCAAGGAGAATTAAGGGGCCGCGGTCCAGAAACTGTTGGCGTCAACATTTGCAATGCTGGTGAGAATACGCTGTCTGGCCCCAGGGCAGCGCGATTCGATATCTGCCAGAATGGTTTTGATTTCTTCCCGTTTGGTCAAACCATCAGCCGGACAGCGGTTTTCCACCGGAAGAAATGCAATTGAGCTGCAGAAGCGTTTGATGTCCTGCTCGGATACCAGGATCATTGGCCTGATCACCGTGATATCGATTCGGTCCAAATAAGTAACGGGTTTAAAGAGGTGATAACGGCCTTCAAAAATCATTGACATCAGCAGGGTATCGACAGCATCGTCTGCGTGGTGTCCCAGGGCGACTTTGTTGCAGTTATTTCTTTTGGCCACCCGGTTGAGCGCGCCGCGGCGCAGATTGGAACAAAGCGAGCAGGGATTCTTTTCCTGACGGATATCGAAAACAATGGTTCCAATATTGGTTTTCTCAACCAACAAGGGGAGCTGCAAATCAGCACAGACTTGCTGCAAGGGGCTGTCATCATTATCGAAGCCCAAATCCAAATATATCGGCACCAAGGTGAAGTCCAAGGGGGTATATTGCTGGAGCATGCTGAGAAAATAGAGCAGGGCGGTGCTATCCTTGCCGCCCGATAAACCCACCGCAATGCGGTCGCCGGTTTCCACCATTTTATATTTCAGATTGGCCCGGCGGACATCGCGGAATATTTTTTTGTTGAGGGTTTTATTCATTTTACTTTTTCCTGTGCCTGGACAGCTTTGGCTTGACGGTAACTCTGACTCAGCAGGACCACCGGATGAACGACATCCGCCTGCCACTTGCTGCGTTCCACACCATAGCGCAACTGCATGGTGCAGCTGGGACAGCAGGTGGCAAGCTTGCTGGCTCCGGTCAGCATGGCATGGTCAATTTTGCGGTCGAGGATTTTCATGGAAATATCATAGTGGGTCAAGCTGTATGTGCCTGAACCGCCGCAGCAGCGATTGGCTTCTTTCATCTCTACCAGTTCCACCCCGGGGATGCGGCGCAGCAATTCGCGCGGCTGTTCCTTGATGCCCTGGGCATTGGCCAGATGACAGGGATCATGATAGGTGACTTTCATTTTTTTGGCCTTGGCATTTACCGGTGGATGAACATCCAATACATCAATTAGAAACTTGGTCAGGTCCATAACTTTTTCGGAAAAAGCGAAAGCCTGATCTTCAATCTTTAAGCCGCCCAGCAAATACTCCATGTTTTTATGGGACAGGGCAGAGGAACAAGAAGCGCAGTCGGTCACGATATAATCAAAATCATATGCATTAAAGATTTTCACGTTATGAACCGCCAATTCCCGTGCGGTTTCGGTCTTGCCGTTGGCAATCTGGGGCAGTCCGCAGCATTTTGTATCGTTGGGGATAATAACCTCGCAGCCGTTGCGGGTCAATACGTCCACCGTGGCTTTGGCCACTTCGGGATAGAACAGATTGGTGGCGCAGCCCAGGAAGTATCCGACCGTATAACGTTTTTCTCCGCGGGCGGGGTTAACCTCGTCAAGCTCACTGCGGGCTGGAAAATAAGGCACGGAATTCAGTATTTTTTCTGCCTTGGGCAGGTCGCCGGGCAGTAATTTGGTGATTCCCAGACTGCGGCCGAGCTTTTGCAAACCGGTTTTCTGTGCCAGCCACATAAAGCGTACCGAAGTCTTGAGCATGCCGGGACGGGTCCACATGGTATCAAAGATGAGTTCCTTGCCCAATGATGGATTTTTTTCATAGATATAAGAACGCGCCGCGGCGTTAAGCTCATGAATATCGATGCCGGATGGGCAGGCAACGGAACAGGCTTCGCACATCAGGCAGTTACCCAGCCGGTCATACACTTCCTGGGACGGCTCCACCACGCCGTTGCGCAGCATGCCGACCATGAAGACGTGACCACGCGGAGCAGCCGTTTCGTTGCCGATTTCTGCAAATGTAGGGCAAACACTGCGGCACTTTCCGCAGCGAACACATTTCATAATTTGTTCCTTCACCGGGGGTAATTCTTTAAATTCCATTGATATTCTTCCTTCCTGGAGGATTAGCCGCGCAAGTCGGGGACGGTTCTTGACTTGCGTTTAGTTTAAAATAATTTTCCCGGATTCATGATGCCTTTGGGGTCAAAGACTTCTTTGACTTTCTTCATATAATTTACGGCCAGGCCGTGCTCTAATTCTGCATATTTGCGGCGTACGGCGCCGACACCGTGTTCGCCGGTGGTGGAACCATTCATTTCAATCGCCAGCAGGTGGATCTCATCCACCAGTTGCATGACCCGTTCCACTTCATCCGGGATTTCAGGGTTAATCACCGGGGCGGTATGCACATTGCCATCACCGATGTGGCCGTAGTTAACAACCTGAATGCCATGTTTGGCAGCCAACTGACGAATAGCTCTCAATGTATCTGCCACTTTGGCCAGGGGGACGCTGATATCTTCGCCGGCGAATACCCGGGTGCCGTCAGCTCTGACCCGGGAAGCGGCAGATGCAGTAACGCTGCGGCCTTCCCATAATTGGGCCATACGTTTTGTATCGGTCGACCATTCTACCAAACGGGCTCTGCGTCCAGCGATTTCCTTAATCTGTTCGCCTTCATATTCCACACTGGGCGGATTGCCATCCACTTCGAAGAGCAAAATGGCTTCACAATCAGGCAGATTGATTTCCGGCTTGAATTCATTAACAGCTTTGATGGCCGAGCTGTCCAGTATCTCGATTCCCGATGGCAACAGGCCACCCTGGTATATTTCCAGTACCGTGGCAGGAGCATCATCAAGCTGATCGAACACAGCCATGGCAATGCCGCGAGCTTTTGGCTTGGGCCAGACCCGCAGACGGATTTGCGTAACGATCCCCAGAACTCCTTCAGAACCGATCATCAGTTTGGTCAGATTCAGTCCCGAAACATTCTTTATACAGCGGGCTTTCATGCCGCCGGTGTAGATGATGTCACCGGTGGGAGTAACGACTTCCAACCCCAGGATGTATTGCTCGGTAGTGCCGTATTTAACCGCCCGCAAACCACTGGCATTGTTGGCGACCATCCCGCCCACTGTACACATCTGGCTGCTGCCGGGGTCAGGCGGGAAAAAGAGATTCACTTTTTCCAGTTCTTCGTTTAATTTGGCATGAATGACGCCCGGTCTGACAATGACCTGCATGTTCTTGGCATCAATTTCCACAATTTCATCCCAGTTGGACAGCTCCATGACGATTCCGCCCTCAGTCGCAATACAGCCGCCGGTTTCACCGGTGCCAGCGCCGCGGGGAATGACATTGATATTGTTTTCATAGGCAAAACGCATCACTTGCTGCACCTCTGCGGTACTTTTCGGAAAAACCACCGCATAAGGATCAGCAGGATGCATTTGGGTTAAAAAAGAACTGTCATAGGAATAATACATCAAATCCAGTGGTTCTGTTAGAACCTTATCTTTACCCAGCAATTTTACCAGTTCTTTTCTGATCGCTGCGGAATCCATAGCTTCACTCCTCAAAAGTATAATCATATCAGGGTTTATACCTCGATATTATATCATAATCGACTTTATATTCTGATGTAAAGTTTGTATACATGGCAATGGCAAGGCATTTAATGCTGGTATGACAAGAAGCCGGCCCCAAGCAAGCGAAGGTAAAAACCGCAGAATAAGCTTGCTAAAATAGATTGAAAAGGCAAGCAAGAACCGTCCCCAACTTGCGCAACTTGCGTAATAATGGGCGAAAAACGCAAGTCAAGAACCGTCCCCAACTTGCGTGGCAGTTATAGATGATAATAGACAAGCACTTACGGTATAATGAATAAATAATGTAAGAAACGGCAGGGAAGGAATCGTGATTAAATTAGCTTATGGCCGCAGCCATATTGAACTGCAGCTGAACGAAAAGAATTTAGCAGCCATATTGCAGCCCCGTCATCTGCAAAGCGCCGGAGGCGGCATGGAAATGGTGGAGGAATCGCTGGCCCATCCTGTGGCAAGCCCGGCCCTGCGGGAAATCATCGCTGCCAAAGAGGCCCGCAGCGCGGTCATCGTAGTCAACGATATCACTCGGCCTACGCCTTACGAATTGATATTGCCGCCTTTGTTGAGAGAAATCGAACAGGCTGGCATCCCGGATCAAAAAGTCACGCTGGTGATCGCTACCGGCATCCATCGCGTTCATACCCAAGAAGACAACTTGGCGATTTTTGGCGCAGGGATCTGCCGTAAATACCGAATCATCAACCATGACTGTGACAACGATCTCAAATTCCTTGGTTACCTGTCCAATGGCATGGAACTGATTATCAACCGCACCGTGGCTGAAGCCGACCTGTTGATTACTACGGGTGTGGTGGGACTGCATTATTTTGCCGGTTATTCCGGCGGCAGAAAATCAATCCTGCCTGGTGTAGCAGCCCGCGCGGCCATCGAAGCCAATCATAAAATGATGAGTGATCCCCGAGCTTGTTTGGGCAACTATGAAAATAATCCGGTTAGTGATTTGATGTTGGAAGCAGCCCGCAAGGCCGGCGTTGATTTTATCATCAATGTGGTCTTGCACAGTCATCATAACATCGCCTTCTGTGCCAGTGGGGATGTTGAAGCAGCCTGGCTGGCCGCAGTGCAATATGCCGAGCAGATGAGCGTACTCCGAATAGATGCTCCTGCTGACATTGTAATTGCCAGCTGTGGAGGCTATCCCAAGGATATCAACATGTACCAGGC
>DAOTHZ010000019.1:0-30423 GCA_035447945.1 Syntrophomonas sp. | reverse complement strand
TATATTGAAATGCCCGATCCGCCAGCGGCGCTCGTCCCAAATTGGTATGCAAAACGACGCCCGTGGCGTTGATGACCCGGTTCAGGCTGCCGCGGACAGTATTTTTTAAACTCACTTCCGCCTTTTGTAAAACCAATCGGCTGATTTCTGCTTTGGCAAACGTTTGCCGAGATGTCCGCAACTCCGTGCGCACTTCGTTGACCGCCTGACGCAGCGTATCCACAATGAATTCACGCTGGTAAACAGCCAGCAGATGCCGGGTTTCCGGCTGGGTCAGCAGCTCGTCTATCGATGGAATGTTTCTCAGATTGGTCATCAGAGCTTTCCTCCCATGAAAATTCTATGGTTCTCTAAAGTTTAGCACGGGAATGATCAATTGTATATTCTCAGCGGGGATTCCCTGACTATAACCTTCCCGCCGGGAGCTTTTTTCTTGCAGCAGCATTGCTTTTCTTAATTACCTGCCCGGCTGCGCAGAAAATGATAGACCAGACCGGACAGAATCAAGAGGCCCAGCAAGCCAAAAAGCGGATAGACCCGGTTGACCAGACTGGAAAAACTCTGGGTGGCAATGGGCAGGGCCAGTGTCATACAAACGATCAGGCAGACCGCATAATCAATGCCGGTGAATCGGGCAAAACGCTGTGCAAAACCGTAGGCATTGGCAATGGCTGTAGTCAGGATGCCGATCCATAAAACCAGGGTATAGACAGACTTGGCCAATGGCGACACCTGTCCAGCAATATAGAGCATCGGCACCTGATAGTGAATCACCGCCGGCAAATATTTGGACAGCGCCGCATAGTTGAGCAGCACCAGTCCGCCCAGCACCAGTCCGCCCAGAACCGCTCCGCCAATTCCCTCCCGGCGGTTGCTGACGCTTTGATATGCGGTCAGCACCACCATGGCCAGGGAAAAATTATACGCGACATAGAGCAGGCTCGACAACAGCCAGGCGTTTTCCCCGCGGGGAATGAGATAGCTGGTATAAACACTGCTCTGTCCTTCTCCGGCAAATAGAGCAATATAGCCGGAAATCATCAATAATAGAATGATTTTTACCGGTACCAGCACGTTATAGGAAAAGACCAGGCTCTTTTTTCCCGCCGCCAGCGCGATGACAACGGCTACATACGCCAGCAGTATGCCGGCATACTTGGGCAGATACAAATGTTCATAGAACACCGCTCCGCTGGCGGAAAGCATGGTGCTCAAGCCTAAAAACAAAAAAATGGCCAGCAGGAAATCGACGATTTTTCCGAGCCGGGGACCGAACATTATACTCAACATAGCTTGATAGTTGGCAATCTTTTGCCGGTGTGCCATGCTGAGCAGCATCCCGCCGCAAACGGCAAACAAAACCGTCGCCAGCACTGCCCCCGCCGCTCCCCACTTACCATAGCAGACGAAGAACTGTACAATTTCCTGACCGGAAGCAAAACCTGCTCCAATGACTGCCCCCAGATATCCCATGGTGATTACCAGCTGTTTTTTTATGCCTGTCACCTGCCCTTTTTTTCTCTCTCCATCAGCTGCACAGCATAAAATACTGACAAAATGGCAAAAGTATTTATAAATGATTTAATTGGGGGTTGCCATGAGCATTTTCACATCTGATTCGTCTGATCCGCATTCCTTCCATTTTGAGGATCCGGCCTGTTTCGGACATTTGCAAAAAATTGTTTACACCCATCTAATTAATATGAATCCCGGTTTTGAAAAAGACATCATATATATCTGTATCGGTACCGACCGTGCAACCGGTGACTGTCTGGGTCCTATGGTTGGTACCCGGCTGCAATCCACTTCCCTGCACCCGTATGTGTACGGGACACTGGAACAGCCTGTCCACGCAACCAATCTAACCCAGTTTACCGAGCAAATCACTCGTCGCTATGACAATCCTCTGACGGTAGCCATTGATGCCAGCCTGGGCAATTCCAGCCGGATTGGCTTTATCAATGTCAAAAAAGGCGGTCTCAAACCCGGTACTGCCTTGCACAAGGATCTGCCGGAAGTAGGGGATTTTCATATCTCCGGGGTGGTAAATGTGGGCGGTTATCTGGAGCAGATGGTCTTGCAAAACACGCGTCTCTTTCTCGTCTATCGCATGGCTGAGGTGATCGCCCGCAGTCTTTTGGTCGCTCACCTGCATTTTGAAAATGAGAAAAATCAGAGGCTGCCTTATGCCAATCAAGCCAACCTTTAATCCCTCCCTGCCCTCCTCGCTGCCGGAACAGGATGCTTCCCCACTTTCTGACCCGGTTGTGCTGCATGTAAAGTCTGCTGGCCTATATGCTGCCTTAATGAGTATAATAAATAGGAAAAGAAACGAAACGGCAGCCCCATAAGCTGCCGCCTAACATAATCGGGGGCAGGGGAGGTTGAAGATGCATTTTGTTTATCTGGATTGTTTTTCAGGAATTTCCGGTGATATGCTGATTGGAGCACTGCTGGATGGTGGTGCCTCTCTGACAGCTTTGCAGGAAGGTATTGAGGCTTTAAATTTAGGGGCCCGGCTCGCCGCAGCCAAGCAAGTCCGGCAAGGGATCAGTTGTACCACTTTCCGGGTAGATTGTCCTGACGCCCCTCCCCTGCGCCATTTGGAGCAAATCGAAGCCATCCTGCAGACCAGTTCCTTGCCGGAAGCGATCAAAAAGGATTCCCTGGCTGTCTTTCGCCGACTGGCCCAAGCTGAAGCTGAAGTACACGGCATTGACATGTCCCGGGTCCATTTTCATGAAATCGGGGCGGTTGATACCATCGTTGATGTGGTCGGCACCTTTTTGTGCCTGGCCGACCTCGGCGCTGAACAGGTCTATGCTTCTGCCCTGCCGTGGGCAAACGGCGTGCTGGACATGAGCCACGGACGCTATCCTCTGCCTGCACCGGCCGTCGTACGGTTGCTGCAAGGCTATCCTTGTGTCTCTTCAGCTGCCGGTATCGAGCTGGTCACGCCCACCGGCGCTGCCTTGCTGACCCATTTGGTTAAAAACCAGGCGGCACCAAACGCTTTTGTTCCACTGGCGGTCGGTTATGGAGCTGGTAGCCGGGAGCGTGAAGACAAGGTCCCCAATCTTCTGCGGATGATCCGTGCCCAAGCGGATGAACGCCTTGGTCAGCGGGAAACCATCGCCGTGCTGGAGACGGAAGTTGACGATCTTAATCCCGAGATATTTACCCACCTCTACCGTCTCTGTCTGGATCATCCCGGCGTGATGGATTTTTTTACCACCCCGGTCTATATGAAAAAGAACCGGCCCGGCACGCTGATTACCGTTCTGACTGCCCGTACTGCAGCCGATGAGATTTGCCGGCTGTTAATGCGGGAAACCGGCACCCTGGGTGTGCGTTACCGCTTTCAGGAGAGATTTGCCTGGCCGCGTCATCAGGAGCTGCTGTCCACCCCTTGGGGCCAGGTACGCATCAAAGTTGCCCGGGCAGACGACGGAACCGTTTATAAAAAAGCTGAATTTGAAGACTGTCAGGCCATCGCCCGTCAAAACCAACTCTCCCTGCGAGAGGTTTTTGCCGTTGTGCAAAACCGGTTAAACGATATCCCTGATTAATTGCTTGGAGCTATCGCAGTATCTCTGCTTTCTATTCCACAAAGCGTTAGGTAATTTTTACCATTCGCCGGATTCGGATTCCAGCTGCCCTTTTAAGGCCCCTGTTTTTCTTTTTTAATGTTCTGATTCGTCTTCTCAGGCTGAATGCGTCTACAGAGACGTCAGCAGCCTGTTTGTAATGATTCCAATTTGTGTAAAAGACCTGCCTTGCGGTGTGATATGCTCCCCTCATTAAGGCAGGTCTTTTATTGTCTGACCTGGCTATGGTTTAAACATTTCTTTTTTCTCCGACGGCCATGGCGGTAAGCGCAATATTCGTGACTACTGCGTATTCAACGTTGTAGTACTGTTGGTCGATCAGTTCTACGATATAACGACAGCAATCCGGACAGTCCCCGCAAGCACACCAGCTAAAAAAGAAGGGATCCGTTTCCTGAAACACGTCACAGTTCGGTGGTAATGGCGGTCTTTCCGCTGCTGAGTTTCCCGGGTTAAAATTCGGACCGTGGATTTTTTCAAAGACCCAGGTGCCCAGCGGGATAGTTGCCCCTCCGCAAATTTTACTCAATCTAAAGCCCAGATGCAGGAAATAATCCTCATAGGTGGTCTTATACGAAATCAAAGCGGAAAAATCAATTTTAACGGTAGGTTTTCTCAGCCTTTCGGTATCAAGAACCACACTTGCCTGGACGGTTGCAGCCGGTCCGCAACCACCATTAACGTAGTCTGATAAAGGCCCCGAACCAGTAACGGTCCCACAATGCAAAATGACTTCTGTTTCGCCGTGCCGTGGAATATGCGGTTTGCATTCCATTTCTTCCGGCTCGTAGATAACTTCTTCATCATAACAACACTTTTCTTTGCCTTTGTTCACAAAATACGCCTCCTCAATGATGAATTGATTTGACAGCTTTCTTGCATGGCATTTACTGGGTATAAAACTATGATTTGCCATTACTGATATACTGTATGCCCCTCCTTTGCGTTTGGTGACAATCGTTCTTGAGCCTGCCCCTCTTTATTGAACTCATATGGCGATGAGCGATACATCATCGAGGTGAATAGGCCTGCTTTGACCTGCGCAGTTACCATCAACCGCAAAACGAATGCGGACAAATTTGGTCCCAGGCGGTGCCCCTCTCCGGGTGGCATTCAGAAAACCGGTGTAGGTTTCATTGCTGAGACTGTTGCAAGGTACCAGGATCTCCAGCACCGGCCCATCGATCGACTTTTTACAGCGATCCAGAAACTCCACTATGATGAAAACCTCGTCATTGCCGCATGCGCTGCCAGCACTTAGAAAATAACTCAATTGCAAATACATCCCCGGACAAATCCCGCTGATGTCCTGATACAAGAGCGCACAGCCATGCTCGTTGCCTAAACAGACAGCGTTTCGTCCCTGATGGGGGAGATCTCCCTGCCATGGTTTGATTAACCCGACTCCGGCATTGATGACCCACCCCAAAAACGGATCCGGATGGTTTTCAAAGCCACCATTGATAACCCGTTCACCTTGGCGGGGAACGCAATTATAGCCGGGAGCAGAGCAGACTGTTTTCCATGTCTGGCAGGCTGACGGTTTTAAAATTTCCCGGTCCAACAAGGGATGGTTCGTCGGCTGAATACAATTTGTGATTGTGCCGAGTGAGCTGTTTTTCATATTTACATTTATATAGATCGGTGCTTTCTTTCCTTTTATCGTTTTTATTCCGGTTTTCCTTATTTTGCTGGGCGGTTTTTTCTTCATCATTTCCCTCCTTTCACTACTATTAACAAAATTAAACATCTCCTCGACGGGCTATTCTACTATATGTATTTGCAATCCCATCCGTTCGCGATATGCCGGTGTTTTGGCAGAAATCATTCACCATAAAAAACGCCGTATCCAGTTCAGATACGGCGTTTATATATATAACGTTGTCCTAATCTGCTTTGGGTGCAAAATCAACC
Source organism: Syntrophomonas sp. (assembly GCA_035447945.1). Lineage (GTDB taxonomy): Bacteria > Bacillota > Syntrophomonadia > Syntrophomonadales > Syntrophomonadaceae > Syntrophomonas_B. Next base: position 24,901 of record DAOTHZ010000019.1, on the reverse strand, counting down.
ACTATCCATCCCATGTATCGCGTTTCGCAGAATTGAATCTGAGGGCAGCGCTGGAGTTGTTTTTCTGTATCAAAACGAACGCTCAAGCGGAAGTAAAAATGTCCATACTTTTGGGGCTTGCTTGCCAACAAAAACCGTAAAATGTTTCACGTGAAACATTTTACGGTTTTAATCAAACGCCTTCTTGTCTAGGCAGCCCGATGGAAAGGGGATTTTTCTTTTATGTCGGCTTGATTCCTGTTGGCAAATACGCTGACCACTCCCAGGATAACCATTGTCGTTCCGAGCAGCGTAAGTGGTTCGCCCAGGACCCACCCGCCTAATATTTGCGCCAATACAGGAGCCAATACAGGATTTACAAAGGCATAGGTCATAGCGATATTGATCGGCAGTAACTGCAAGGCACTGATAAAGGAGGTAAACGCAATCACCGATCCAAAAATAATCAAATAAGCCAGCGCCAGCCAGGCCGATGAGGTGCTTGCAGCCAAGCTTGTCCGGTCAGCAAGGCAATAGCCAAAAATCCGATTCCCGCCAATAAATGTTGATAGGCCGCTATTACCGGAACCTCCAGCCGGATCTGCCAGCGATTCTACAGTACGGTTTTCTCTCTTTTTATGCAATAAAAAAAGTGGCAATTTATTTCACTTGCCACTATAAAAATGTTTCACGTGAAACATTTTTGTTTTTTAAATTGCTGCCCCAGCTTACTTGAGGCCCATGATTTCAAGTATTCTTTCCAGATCCTCATGATCATAGTACGTAATTTCAATGCTGCCGCCCTGGCGACGCCGTTTGATTTCCACCTTGCTGCCCAGATGTTTTTGCAGTCGCTCTTGCAAATCCATCTCCTCTGCAGTATTGTTTTGCGCGGGCCTGGCCTCCTTTTGGTCAAAGCGAATGATTTGTTCGGCCTTACGTACGGACAATTTTCCCTCTGCAATCCTGCGGGCGGCTTTAATCTGGGCGCTGTCGCTGTCCAGCCGCAGCAAGGCACGGGCGTGTCCGGGGGTCAATTGCTTGTTTTCCAATAAACTGATCACTTCCTGGGGCAAGCTGAGCAGTCGCATGGTATTGCTGATATGCACCCGGCTTTTGCCAATTTTTTGCGAAAGAACATCCTGGCGGTAGTCAAATTCTTCGATCATGTTTTTATATGCCAGGGCTTCTTCAATAATGGAAAGATCATCCCGCTGCAAATTCTCAATCAGGGAAATTTCTGCTACTTCCGCATCGCTCATTTCTCTTACCAGAGCGGGGATCATTTTTAGACCGGCCATTTTGGAGGCACGCCAGCGCCGTTCTCCCGCAACAATCTCATATCCTTTTTCCCGGGGACGCAGCAGTATGGGCTGCAGCACGCCTCTTTCCTTGATGGACTCCGCCAATTCCTGCAACCGTTCCGGATCAAAGTTTTTACGGGGCTGATTTTTGCGCGGCCGGATTAGTTTCATCTCGATTTCGGCAACCAGCTTTTCATCGATGCTTTCTTCCACCGAAAAAAGCGCATCCAGTCCTCTACCTAGTCCTCTTTCTGGTTTTGCCACGTTCAATGACCTCCCTGGCTAAATCTCTATATACTTCCGCACCTTTAGAGCGCGGATCATACAAGGCGATAGGTTTGCCATGGCTGGGCGCTTCACTCAGCCTGACGTTGCGGGGGATAACCGTTTGATATACTTCCTTATGAAAATGGCGCTTGACTTCGTCCACCACTTGAATGGCCAGATTGGTCCGTCCGTCAAACATGGTAAACAATATCCCTTCCACCCGCAAACTCGGATTCAGGCGACTTTTCACCAGCTGGATGGTATCCATCAGTTGACTCAATCCTTCCAGCGCATAATACTCGCACTGCAAGGGAATTAAAACCGACGTTCCCGCCGTCAGCGCATTAATAGTCAATAGGCCCAGAGAAGGCGGGCAATCCAGAATAATGTAATCATATTCATCACGCGCCGGCTGCAGCGCCTGCGACAAAATGAATTCCCGGCCCGGGCGATTGGCCAGTTCCACTTCAGCCCCTGCCAATTGAATCGTTGCCGGCAGAATCACCAAATTGTTGATGCGGGTCTGGCAGAGCACTTTTTTTATTTCCATCCCGTCGATCAGCAAATTATAAACGCAATACGGAATTTTTTTGCGGTTTATGCCCAACCCGCTGCTGGCGTTTCCCTGCGGATCACAATCGACCAACAAAACCCGATAGCCTTCCAGCGCCAGATACGCAGACAAATTGACCGAAGTTGTGGTTTTGCCTACGCCTCCCTTCTGATTCGCCACCGCAATGATCTTTGCCATCCGCCGTCCCCCTCTCTGGCTTTTGCTTTTGCCTTTTATTATTCTACTACATTTTCAACTTACTTCTGCATAATTTTTGTTCCAAACGATATTTTCATTTTCCGAAAAAAAGCCGGAACATAGACATCAATGCCTGTATTCCGGTATCATTCAATGCATAGCCATTTTTTTATCATATAAAAAATGTTTCACGTGAAACATTTTAAATTTTTTATTATCAAGACCGATTGTGGCTTTGCGCAATGCGGCCGTGAAAATCGGCAACAAAACTGGCTTCCTGATAAACATGAATTTTTTCAACCGGGCAGAAATGTTTCACGTGAAACATTTCTGCTTTTATATTTCTGCCATCAGGCGGCTATTCTTGCGTAGTTTCTTGACTTTGATGGTGATCTCATATTCATTTTCGTTCTCGTTTTCGAACACCCGCATGTCAATTCCGGTCTGTTTGGCCCGGTTGACGGTTTCTTTAATGGTATTTAAAAAAATGCGTGCATCCCTGATAACCATGGAGATCTGCTGTCCGTTGTTCGAGGTTTTGGGTTCACGGGGAATATTGTTGCGCTGCGCCTTTTCAACCAGCTCTTCAGTCTCCTTGACGGTAAGTTCGCGTTCGTAAATGGCCCGGATGATTTCCTTTTGCATTTCGATAGTATTGAGTTTAAGCAAGGCGCGGGCATGGCGTTCGGTGATGGTGGTGGTGATAATGAGGTTTCTGATTTCCGGTGCGATTTTGAGCAGTCTTAATTTGTTGGCGATCGCGGACTGGCTTTTGCCGACTCGCTGAGCCAGTTCTTCCTGGGTTAGACCAAAGCGATTCAGCAAGGTGCTATAGGCGATGGCTTCTTCAAAATAATTCAGTTCCTTGCGTTGCAGATTTTCGATCAGAGAAATGGCCGCCATGGATTGATCATCGATGTCCTGAACAATTGCCGGAATTTGCTGTCGTCCGATCAGCTTGCAGGCGCGATAGCGGCGTTCCCCGGCCACCAGCTGAAAACCCTGTTTGCTTTTGCGGACGATGATGGGTTGAATGACGCCAAAACTGCTGATCGATTTAGCCAGTTCCTTGAGTTCCAGTTCATCAAACTCTTTGCGCGGTTGAAATGGATTCGGGCTGATTTGTTCCAGCGGCAGTTCCAAAACCCGGCTGCCGCTTCCCACATGAAGTATCTTCTCAAGTTGTTTTTTGACCTCCATTATGTGATTCCCTCCTTCCCCACAACCGCCCGACTATTTATTCTGGAAACGCTTCGGACTACAGCGGCCTTTTGGCGGGAATCCCCACCCGACGCGGGTACTGCGGGGACGTTTCCGCTTGCTTGTTGACCACCACAATAATCCGCTGCCGGTCTCCCGGCAGGGTATAAGGACAAATCCCTTCCACCCCGGCCCGCAAGACTTGCAACGCATGTTGTGCTGTTTCCAGTTCTGCCTGATAATTGAGGCCTTTCCATAACAGCATCTTGCCCCCGGTTTTCAGCAAAGGCAGGCCATATTCCAGCAGGATGTTCATGGCCGCAACCGCCCGGCTACTGCAACAATCAAACTGCGCCCGGTACTGCTTGTCATGACCGATTTCTTCAGCTCTGGCGCGTACCACCTGGACATTTTTCAGGTTGAGCTGCAGCCGGCATGACTCCAGGAAACTGCTTTTCTTGAGATCAGATTCCACCAGGACAAACTGTGCATCCTCACAATGCATGGCCAGAATGATAGCCGGAAATCCTGCACCGCTGCCGATATCAATGACACGCTTTCCGGCCAGCGAGATAAATTGCAAAATGGCCAGACTGTCCTCAATATGGTTCAATACATCTTCCCGCCCTGCCTGTCTGCTGATCAGGTTTTGTTTTTCATTCTCGGCGAACAAAAAGTCAATAAAGCGGTTTACATATATTTCCATAAAAATTACTTAATTCCTTCTCTCTTTTTTAAAAAAATTAATAAAATATTTACATCCGCCGGAGTAACGCCTGAAATGCGTGAGGCCTGCCCGATGGTTTCCGGTTTAAACTGTTCCAGCTTTTGCATCGCTTCCGAGGACAAGGTCTTGATGTTCTGATATTCCATGTCCGCCGGAATGGCTTTGCTCTCCAGCTTTTCAAAACGCTTGACCTGCTCCTGTTGTTTTTGAATATAGCCTTCATATTTGGATTGAATCTCCAATTGTTCACTGATTTCCTTTTTCATTTCCGGAACCAGACTGCGAGTTAGTAAATCGTCTATCGTGACTTCCGGCCGGCGCAGCAGTTCCCATAAGGAGACCCTGTCTCTGAGCATAGCGCTGCCGATCTCTTCGAGATAGGCGGTAATGATGCGGTCAGCCGGCGTAAAGGTGGTTTTTTCCAACAGACTGCGCATTTCTTCCAGCCGTCTTTTTTTATCCATAAACTTGGCCCAGCGCTGGTCACTGACCAGCCCGATTTCCCGTCCTTTTTCTGTGAGCCGCAAATCAGCATTGTCCTGGCGCAGCAAGAGCCGGTATTCAGCCCGGGAAGTCAACAGTCGATACGGTTCATCTGCTTCCTTGGTGACCAGATCGTCGATCAGCACCCCGATATAGGCTTCGCTGCGTTTCAGTACAAAGGGCGGTTTGTTTTGCACTTTGCAGGCAGCATTGATGCCGGCGATCAGACCTTGGGCTGCAGCTTCTTCATAACCGGACGTACCATTGATCTGTCCGGCGGTAAACAGTGCTTCCACGACTTTGCTTTCCAAACTGAGTTTTAGCTGGGAGGGAATCACATAATCATATTCGATGGCATAACCGGTGCGTAAAATTCGCACGTTTTCCATGCCGGGAATGCTGCGCAGCACTTCCAGCTGTACGTCCTCGGGCAGGCTGGTATTGAGTCCCTGGACATACATTTCATCCGTTGCGCGACCCTCCGGTTCGATAAACAACTGGTGGGATTCCTTGTGGGCAAAGCGCACCACTTTGTCTTCAAAGGAAGGGCAGTAGCGCGGTCCTTTTCCTTTGATAACGCCGGTAAACAAGGGCGCTCTTTCGATATTGTCCATAACGATCCGATGGGTTTCGGTCGTTGAATGCGTCAGCCAGCAGGACAGCTGCTCGCGCGGTGCTAGGTCGCTGATAAAGGAAAAAGAAGGTACATCGGGATCACCCGGTTGTTCGATCGTCTTGCTGAAGTCAACGCTCTTGCGATCAACCCGCGGGGGAGTCCCGGTCTTGAAACGTCCCAGCTGAATGCCCAGAGATAACAAGCTCTTTGATAATTCCGCTGCCGGGTATTGATTGCCTGGGCCGCCGTCGTACATGAGATCGCCAATAATGATCCGGCCTTTGAGATATGTTCCGGAGGTAACTACCACAGCATCGCACCGGAATCGGGCGCCGGTACGGGTAACTACAGCGCAGACCCGTCCATCAACAGTTTCGATTGCGATGATTTCCGCCATCAGCAGATCCAGTCCGGCCTGTTGAAAGATCGTCCTGCGCATTTCCTTCTGATATTCCTGTTTGTCAGCCTGGGCCCGCAAGGACTGAACTGCCGGTCCTTTGCCGGTATTAATCATCCGGATTTGAATATTGGTTTTATCAATATTTACCGCCATTTCTCCGCCTAGCGCGTCAATTTCCCGCACCAACTGGGCCTTGGCCGGTCCGCCAAGAGAAGGATTGCAGGGCATGAGCGCAATAGCATCGAGATTGAGGGTAACCAGCAGTGTACTGACCCCCATGCGCGCTGCTGCCAGAGCCGCTTCACAGCCGGCATGACCCGCACCAATTACTACCACATCATATTTTCCAGCCTCGTATATCATTTATAACCCCCACTAATGCTGCTATTTGCCAATACAAAAATCATGAAAGATACGGTCAAGGACTTCTTCTTTCAGCGATTTACCTGAGATCTCCCCTAAACTCTCCAGCGCGCCCCAGACATCCACACCCAGACAATCAAGCGAAATCCTTCCCAATTGTTCGCGGGCGTTTTCAGCGTAAGCGCGGCTTTTCAAGAGCGCATTCTTCTGCCGCAAATTAATCATAATTTCCATTCCGTCTGCATTCTGGGTCCCCGACAAGAGAAGTTCCTCGATAGCGCGTTCCAATTCATCCAGCCCATAATCCTCCTTCACGGAAGCCCGGATGAGCCGGGCAGAAGCAAATTTTTCCGCCAGCTCCTCTTCTGTAATCGCTTTGCGTTCAATATCTTCCTTGTTGACCAGCACCAAGCATTTTTCCCGGGGAATTGTTTGAAATATTTCCAGGTCTTCGGCGGCAATACCGGCTGCAAAATCCAATACCAACACCACCAAATCGGCCTGGTCAATTAACTCCCGGGATTTCTCCACGCCGATTCTTTCCACCCGATCCTCTGTCGCTCTGATGCCGGCAGTATCCATTATTTTTACCGGAATCCCCCGGACATTGATGTATTCTTCCACCACATCCCGGGTTGTACCGGGAATATCCGTAACAATTGCCTTTTCCTTGCGGGACAGTGCATTTAAAAGGCTGGATTTGCCCACATTGGGTTTGCCAACAATGGCCAGTTCAATCCCATCCCGATAGATCTCGGCCCGACGTGCAGAATTGATCCAGTCATCAATAGTGGCTATGATTCCATCCAGGAGCTGCCGGGCTTCGTCCTGATCCAGATCGCCCACTTCCTCAGGAAAATCGAGACTGGCATCTACCATGGCATTCAACCGCAGCAACCGCTCCTCCAGATTGTCCATAAATCGGCCGTTATAGCCGGACAGTTGCCGAACCGCGAGTTGCAATCCGCGTTCCGTCTTGGCACGGATAATCTCCAGTACCGCTTCAGCTTGCTCCAACCCCAAGCGTTCATTTAAAAAAGCCCGTTTGGTAAACTCCCCGGGCTCGGCCAGCCTGGCCCCTGTCTCCAGACATCGTTGCAGACAGGCACGCAGCGCGGCCCCGCCTCCATGGCAGTTGATTTCCACCACATCTTCTCCCGTATAACTGTGCGGCGCGCGCATAATGCCAACCAGCACCTCATCTGTTCTAATTCCCTCTGCGTCCAGAATCCAGCCGAGAGTAAGGGAAAAATTGCGGCGTTCGCGCAGAGAAACGTTTTTATTATAAGGAAGAAATGTTTTCTCCGCGATTTCTATGGCCCCGTGCCCGCTCAAGCGAATTATCCCTACCGCACCTTCGCCAGGCGGAGTGGAAACCGCAGCAATAATGTCGTTGTTCATCGTTTTTACTCCATCAAATACTTGCTTGTTTTTAAAATATCATACCACAAAGGAATAAAGAAAACTCACCTGCGTACCGCCTGAGCGGCGGACGCTGGTGAGCATGGTCTTGCTGCATTCACTTCTTTGTTATTTTTTTAAAGCAATAACCACCTTGCGATTGGGCTCATCGCCCATCGAATACGTCACTACCTGCGGATCTTCTTGCAATGCCGTATGTACGATTCTGCGTTCCTGGGAACTCATCGGCCGCATAACAACATTTTTCTGGGTCGCCTTAACCTTTTCAGAAAGCCTGACCGCCAGAGATTCCAATGACTCATCTCTTTTTTTGCGATAGTCCTCAACATCCAGGATCAGCCTGATCCTTTCTCCCCGTTTGCGATTGATCATTAATCCGGCGATGTACTGTAAAGAATTTAGTGTTTCTCCTTTGCGTCCGATCAACAATCCCATGTCTTTGCCAATAATGTTGATTCTTACCGTACCTTGTTCGGCAGTAACGGCTTCAATCTCGTGGTCGATTTTCATTCTGGTCAACAGCTCTTCCACCAATTGGCGTGCATCTTCAGCCGGATTGTCAACTTTGCGGGATACTTTTACGGCAGCCGGTTTACTGCCGATCAACCCCAGCAGTCCTTTACTTCCTTCTTCCAGAATCTCGACTTCCACTTCATCCAACCCGCAACCCAGCTCTTCCAGGGCGGCTTGAATGGCATCATCAATGGTTTTTCCCTTTTTTTCTACTGTTTGGACTTGCATTCTTTGCCTTTCCTCCTTTGTCCTTCGCAGCGTCCTTGGTATTGCCACCTTCCGAGGCCTTTGCTGCTTGCTGCTTTTGGGCAGAATCGCCCTTGCTGTCAGCCTTTGCTGCTGCGGAAGGTTTGACATTATCCTGTGTTTCCATGACAAGGGATGCTGTTCCTGTGCTTGCTGCCACTTTTCTTTTTTGGGAATTTACATAGAGCTGCTGTAAAATTCCCAGGATGTTGAATACGACCCAGTACAACGGCAATCCAGCCGGCAGTTTGTAGGCAATAAAGGCCATGAATATTGGCATAAAGTAGAGCATGGTCTTTTGGGTCGGGTCTTTACTGTCCACCATGGAAATTTTTTGTTGATAGTAAGTGGTGGCTGCCGCCAAAATGGCCAGAAGAAAATAAGGATCCGGTTTACCGATATTGGGAATCCATAAGAAACCGGCATGCGCCAGATTGACAAATTTGAAATTAAAGAGGGCTTGGTAAAAGGCAATAAAAATAGGCATCTGAATCAGCAGGGGCATACAGCCGCCAAAAGGGCTTACCCCATGCTCTTTATATAATTCCATGATTTTCTGTTGCATGACCTGCGGATCATCTTTGTATTTTTCCTGAATATACTTGGTTTTGGGCTGAATCTCCTGCATGGCCGCCATTGAATGCATTTGTTTCTGCGTTAATGGAAACATCAATATTTTTATGGCTATGGTCATCAGAATGATTGCCAGACCGTAACTGGGAAGTCCCATTTGCACAGTCAGGCTATAAGTGAAATCAATGACTCCCGCAAACCATTGAACAAAACTGCTCCACAAATTAAAACCCTGCTATCGATTTCTCGTTTCTATAGCAGGTGCCACCTCCTTAATCTTCAAACAATAAAACTTTTGCCGTTTATTATGGCACCGGATCATAACCTCCGGGATGAAACGGATGACATCTACTGATTCGTCTGAGTGCCAACCATCCTCCTTTTGCTGCACCATACTTGGTGATCGCCTCAACCGCATACTGGGAACAGGTAGGGTAGAAACGACAGGAAGGCCGCTTTAAAAAGGAACCCTTTTGATAAAGCTTTATGAAAAATATAAACACTTTACTCAAATCAATCCGGCCTTCTTGGCAGCTATCAGAAAATCTTTTTCCAATGCTGCAAACATTGCTTCCTTAATATTGAATCTGGCTACCATTACCAGATCATAACCTTGCTTTATTTCCGGCATGTGCTTTTGTATGATTGCTCTCAGCCTTCTCCTGGCTTGATTTCTGTGCACAGCATTGCCGACTTTTTTAGAGGTTACGATGCCAAAACGGTTATATGCCAATTGATTGGCAGTGATAAAAACAATGATATATCGGCAATGTATTTTCTTACCGTTTTGGTATATAAAGTTGTAGTCTGCCCTGTTGCTGATCCTGTACTTTTTTTGAAGCATTCTGTTTCCTTTAAAGGTACTGTCAAGCCCGGCCTGCGCTTATAAAAGCGAACGCCGCGGCCGCAAATCTTCTCTCTTTTCAAAGTGCCCGACAATCATTTTCCTGCGCACCGGGCTTTGCCTGGCTGAGAGCTGCCTGTAAAGAAAATAAAAGGCCGCTTTGCAAACGACCTATGCAGAAAGTACCTTTCTTCCTTTTTTCCTTCTCGTTGCCAGCACTTTTCTGCCGCTGGCGGTTGCCATTCTCTTTCTGAAGCCGTGTACTTTCTTTCTCTGTCTCTTTTTGGGTTGATATGTCATTTTCACGATTGGTGTGCCTCCCTTAATTTTTCCAGTACTTAATCATTATATTTACAAAAGCGTGTTAATGTCAAGGCTGAGGGCCTTTCTAAAAACTTCTATTTGTTGTTTGAATCTGCTATGATTAATAAATATACTATACTTATGGGCGTTTTTTACAAGCAATTTAAAACCTTGCTTTCCTTTATATATATATTTATCTATATGATTCTAATAATATCCACAAAGTTATCGTTTTCCCCCGGGGGTTTTTCCACAAATCAACAGGAGGCCTTTTTTTATGTCCACTAACCAAGACCTGGTCGCAGTTTGGGAGAAGGTATTAGACGCAGTACGGCAAGAGATCGGTTCTACCAGTTTTGATATCTGGTTTTCCAAAGTCAAGTACAACACCAGCCGTGATGAGAAAATTTACATTACCGTTCCCAACACCCTCACCAAGGAATGGATTGAATCGCGTTATCTGGAAAACATGCAAAAGTATTTCCGTGCTTTGAGCAGTCCTGATATATCTCTGATTCTGACCACCGAGTCTATTAAAAAGAATACCTATATATCACCTTTCAATCCCAAATATACGTTTGATACCTTTGTGGTCGGCAATAGTAACCGTTTTGCCCATGCTGCCTGCTATGCAGTGGGTGAAAGTCCTTCCCGGGCATACAATCCACTGTTTATTTACGGCGGGGTCGGTCTGGGTAAAACCCATCTCATGCAGGCCATCGGCCACCGCATTGTGAAAAATTATCCCAAATACTCTGTCATGTATGTTTCTTCCGAGCAATTCACCAATGAATTAATCGGTTCCATTAAAGATGACAATACCTCAGGTTTTCGCAACAAATACCGCAATATTGATGTTCTTTTAATCGATGATATCCAATTCCTGGCCGGCAAGGAGCGTACCCAGGAGGAATTTTTCCATACTTTTAATACCCTATATGAATCCAACAAGCAATTGGTTATCTCCAGTGATCGCCCACCGCGCAATATTCCCACGTTGGAGGACAGGCTGCGATCACGTTTTGAATGGGGACTCATCACCGACATCCAAACCCCTGATCTGGAAACACGGGTGGCGATTCTCAGGAAAAAAGCACAAAATGACAATTTCAATATTCCTTATGATGTAATCGATTATATTGCCAATTACATTGATTCCAATATTCGCGAACTGGAAGGGGCATTGGTTAAACTGGTGGCATTTGCTACCATCAACAAATTACCTTTGGATATGAATACCGCCACCATTGCGTTAAAAGATATTTTGCCCCCACCCGGCCCGAAAAAAATAACCATCGAATGCATCCAGAAGGAAGTCTGTAAATTTTATGGACTCGAACTAAGCGAAATGTTATCCAAGAAAAGAAATAAAAACCTGGTCTTGCCACGTCAGATTGCCATGTTTATATGCCGCAGGATGACTGACGCGTCGCTGCCTTTGATTGGTGATCAATTTGGCGGAAGAGATCATACCACCGTCATTCACTCTGTGGAAAAAATAACCCGGGAAATGGAAGAACAAGCCGAACTTTATACCTCGGTTAAAGATATCTGTAAAAAAATTGATCCGGATTTTGCCGAGTAGGGGGACAAGTTATCAACAAACTTGTTCGATACTTCTAAAAAGCATGATATCCTGCATCCCGGAGCTTGTCCACAATGTACACACTACTACTACGGTTACGACTAATTTTTAATAAATAATAAATAATAAGGGCGGAGGTCATAAAATGAAGATGAATATTGAAAAAAGAGAATTGTCTGCTTTGACGACCATGGTTTATCGGGCAGCCTCAAATAAAAATACCATCCCGGTACTATCCGGTCTCTTGCTGGAACTGTCACCGGAAAAAGGTCTGACCATGACCGCAACCGATATGGAAATCGGTATTTGTGCCAGTACCAGCAATGTAGATGTCATCGAACCCGGTACCGTACTGGTCAATGCCGGCTATTTTGCTGATTTTATCAAACTGTTGCCGGATGGAAATATTGCCATGGAAGTGAACGTCAGCACATCCAAACTTAATATTCATTATGGCCGTTCCAAAGGCAATATAAACATCTATCGTGAACAAGATTATCCTGCTCTGCCGATCGATAAAATGGAATATAAATTCTCCATGGCGCAAAATGTTCTCAAAGAAGCCCTGCGCAAGACAGTTTTTGCCGCTGCTGCCAATCATTTTCGCCAGGTGTTTACAGGTGTATTGTTTGACCTTCAAAACAACAATCAGTTGCGGGTGGTTGCTTCTGACACTCATCGACTGGCGTACTATACCCATGTTTTAAATGAAACCCTGGCTGAGCCGTTTAAATTTGTCATTCCCATTCGTACCGTCAATGAACTGCTGCGTTTTTTGGAAGACAGCGATGAAGAGATTAAAATCGCTCTGTCCGACAACAACGTTATTTTTTACAAAGAAGGATTCCTTTTCCTGTCTCGCTTGATTGAAGGACAATACCCCAATTATGAACAGGTCATACCCGCCAGTTTTGTTACCCGGCTGGATATTCAGACACATGTTCTGGCGACCAGTCTGGAAAGAGTCAAAATCATGCCCACCGATGACAAATTAAAGATCCCCCATCTACAGCTGTCCTTTGAGAATGAAGAAGTCCATATTTTCTCCAATTCCGAGATGATGGGCGAGATTAATGAAGTTATAGAGGGTGTCGGTATAGAGGGAGACAAGGAAATTAAAATCGTTTTTAACACCCATTATTTTTTGGATGCTGTCAAAATTTTTGATCAGGAATGTGAAAATCTATCAATATCGCTGTCCGGTTCGTTTGGACCGGCCATGCTGAAAAACAATGAAAAGGATAATTATTTGTATATCCTGGTGCCAATGCGGACTAGTAATTAGAGAACAGGGCGAGTTTCATTGAGGATCAGTCAATTAAGCATCAATAATTTCAGGAACCTGAAAAACATAAATTTTACTCCGGACCAGGCCATCAATATATTTTGCGGTACCAATGCCCAAGGTAAAACCAACCTGTTGGAAGCCATTTATGTCCTTTCAGCAGGTAGTTCTTTTCGTGCCAGCAATGACCGACAGTTGATAAATTATGATGCCGAACGCTATCAGATCCTGGCGGCCTATAATTATCAGGAACGGGAATTAACCAGTTCTCTTTCATACATAAACAACAGCAAAATATTCACCATCAACCATAAAAAAACCAGTACCCATAACCAACATCGCCTGAAAGTGGTATTATTTAATCCGGATGATCTGTTTTTAATAAAAGGATCGCCGGCAAAAAGGCGAGCATTGATCGATTTTTTACTACAGCAGTTATCGGCAGAATATACAACTGCGCTGGCTAATTATGTTAAAATTCTAAAAAAGCGGAATTTAATGCTCAAGAAAGAGCAAACTAGTCAACAGAGTTTTGCCATCATTGATCAATTGTTTATTGAAAGCGCCGTCAATGTAATCTTGCAACGGATCAATTTTATTAACCGTCTGGATGAAGAGGCCTCTTTTTTGTTTAAGGAAATCAATGATGCCGGCAATCAGTTGAAGTTAAGATATGCGCTTTCATTTCCGGTAGAGAGTGATAAAATTAATCTGAATATTTTATCAGGTGCTTTACTGGCACATATAAAAAATATTTTTCCGGAAGAAAACAAACGGCGGCAGAGCTTGACCGGACCACATGTCGATGATATCAATTTCTACCTCGACAACCGTCCGGCCAGGATTTATGCCTCCCAAGGACAGCAGCGCAACATTGTAATCTGTTTGAAACTGGCGGAAATGTATACATTCAAACGAATCAAAGGATACTTTCCGGTTTTCCTGTTGGATGAAGTGCTGGCCGAGTTGGATGAAGAAAAAAGAAATCGTTTGCTGGAGTATTTGCAAAAGGCGGAATTCCAATCGTTCCTAAGCTCAGTCAATTTCAATCCGCCCGATGATTTTAAAGCATCACTATACACCATTGCCAACGGCGAATTGCTCGGAAAGGAGTAACCATGTTTATTCATCTGGGAAATGACATCTTAATACCAGCGCAAAGCCTGATTGCAATTATTAATATAAAGGATCCGTGGTCAGAGGATATCCAGGATGTGCTTGATCTGGCCGAAATGGAACACAAACTGGTCAATGTATCCGCTCAGGAAAAAAAGAAAGCCTTGGTGATATGTGACGACCGAGTTTATTTTTCGCCAATTTCATCCCAAACACTTTTAAAACGCGCCAACATATTCTAAGGGAGGTCTAAAGTTTTGACAAACGGCAACGGGAACATAAACGGAGATCAGGCCTATAATGCATCAGATATACAGGTTCTGGAAGGGTTGGAGGCCGTCCGCAAAAGACCCGGTATGTATATCGGTTCGACCGGTCCGAAAGGACTGCATCACCTTGTATTTGAAATCGTGGACAACAGCATCGATGAAGCCGTCGCAGGCTATTGTGATAAAATCGAACTCATTATTCATCCCAACAACAGCATAACGGTCAAAGACAATGGACGCGGCATACCGGTTGATACCCATCCGATTATGGGCATTCCCGCCATCGAAGTCATTCTAACAACGTTGCACTCGGGCGGCAAGTTCGGCGGCAGCGGTTATACCATCTCCGGAGGACTGCACGGCGTGGGCCTGTCAGTAGTGAATGCCTTGTCCTCTTTGATGGTGATCAAGGTAAAAAGAGACGGAAAAATTTACAGTCAACAGTACATGCGCGGCAAACCCGCCGGACCGTTGGAAATCATCGGGGAATCAACCGAAACCGGCACCAGTATTTACTTTGAGCCGGACGAAGAAGTATTTGAAGAAATCGTTTTTGAAAGAGAGATCCTCGTACAACGGATACGGGAGCTTTCCTTCCTCAATAAAGGACTGCTTATCGAAGTCATCGACGAGCGGGATCCGGAAGGCTATCAAAAGGCCTTTAAGGCGGATGGACTGCATGACTTTGTGGCCTATATAAACAAAAACAAGGAACCCCTGCATGATAAAGAAATTTACTTTGATGTGAAAAAAGAAGACGTCGTCGTGGAAATCGCCATCCAATACAACAACGGTTATGCCGAAAACATCTATTCTTTTGCCAACAACATCCGTACCCAGGAAGGCGGCACCCATGAGGTTGGGTTTAAAAACGCCCTGACCCGGGTTATCAATGATTACGCCAAAAAGAACGGCATATTAAAAGAAAGCGAAGCCAACTTGAACGGAGAGGACATCCGGGAAGGGATCGTCGCTATTATTTCCGTCCTGGTCAAGGAACCGCAATTTGAAGGACAGACCAAGACCAAATTGGGCAACACCTTTGTACGCAGTGTTGTGGAGAGCACCGTGTATGAAAAAATAGATGATTTTCTTGATGAAAATCCGGCGGATGCCAAACGAATTCTGGAAAAAGCCATCTCCGCACGCCGCGCCCGGGAAGCTGCCAAAAAAGCCCGTGAGCTGACCCGCCGCAAGAGCGCACTGGAGTCAACCTCCCTGCCCGGTAAACTGGCCGATTGCAGCAGCAAGGATCCGGCGGTTTCAGAGCTGTTCATCGTCGAAGGAGATTCTGCCGGAGGTTCGGCCAAGCAGGGAAGGGACCGCAACACCCAGGCCATCCTGCCCTTGCGGGGCAAGATTCTCAATGTTGAAAAAGCGCGCCTGGACCGCATTCTGGCCAGTGAAGAAATCCGCAATCTGATCACTGCCATCGGCACCGGTATCGGAGAAGATTTTGATATCAGCAAGGCCCGTTATCACAAATTGTTTATCATGACCGATGCCGACGTGGATGGATCACATATCCGGATCTTGTTGCTGACCTTTTTCTACCGGTTCATGCGTGAATTGATCGAACACGGTTATGTCTATATTGCCCAACCGCCTCTCTATGGCGTCAAGCGCGGCAACGAAATTCACTATTTTTACAATGACAACGAGCTCAATAAATTCATGAGCCAGACCGACAAAAAATGGGCCCTCCAACGCTACAAAGGTTTGGGAGAAATGGATGCGGAGCAATTATGGCATACCACCATGGATGAAGACAACCGGGTCATCCTGCAGGTTACCATTGAAGACGCCATTCAGGCTGATGAAGTTTTCTCCGACCTGATGGGAGACAATGTGGAACCGCGCAAGGAATTTATCCAGACCAATGCCAAATACGTTAGCAACCTGGATATTTAAGAAAAAATATATGGTTTGAAACCAGGGGGGTATATAGAAATTGGGACAAGAAAACCTTTTTAATAAAATCATCCCGATCGACATCGAGAAAGAAGTGCGCAAATCGTTCCTGGAATATTCCATGAGCGTCATCGTTTCCCGCGCCCTGCCGGATGTGCGGGACGGTTTGAAACCGGTCCACCGCCGCATTCTGTATGCGCTTTATGACCAAGGCATGACCCATGACAAACCCCATAAAAAATCCGCCACCATCGTCGGAGAAGTCATGGGTAAATACCATCCACACGGTGATGCGGCCATTTATCAAACCATGGTCAAACTGGCCCAGGATTTTTCCATGCGGTATCCGCTGGTTGACGGTCACGGCAACTTCGGTTCCATCGATGGAGACTCAGCCGCAGCCATGCGTTATACCGAGTCCAGAATGTCCAAAATTGCCAACGAAATGGTCAAAGATCTGGACAAAGAAACGGTTGACTGGCGGCCCAACTATGATGATACCCGCAAGGAGCCGGGGGTTTTACCGGCCCGTATTCCCAATCTGCTGATTAACGGCACTTCCGGGATCGCGGTGGGCATGGCAACCAACATGCCGCCCCACAATCTTTCCGAAGTCGTGGATGCGCTGAATCTATATATCGAAAATCCGGATGTTACCTTGGATGAACTGATGAAAGTCCTGCCCGGTCCCGATTTTCCCACCTCCGGGATCATGAGCGCCGCCGGCATTCGGCAAGCTTACGAGAGCGGACGGGGAAGCATCAAAGTCAGGGCCCGCTATGAAATCGAAGAAAGAAAGGGCGGCAAAACCGCCATTATCATCACCGAGATTCCGTATCAGGTTAACAAGGCCAGACTGGTGGAAAGAATTGCCGAACTGGTCAGAGACAAAAGGATTGACGGCATCGTGGATTTGCGCGATGAATCAGCCCGCGTAGGGATGCGGATCGTGATTGAAGTCAGACGTGACGTCAATGTCAACGTACTGATCAACAAACTGTTCAAACATACCCAGATGGAAGACAGCTTCGGCATTAACAACCTGGCGCTGGTCAACGGCGAGCCCAAGACGCTAAGTTTGAAAGACATGTTGAAATACTACATCGAACATCGCCAGGACGTGATTACCCGCCGTACCATTCACGATCTCAAGCTGGCCCAGGCCCGCCTGCATATCGTTGAGGGGTTGCAGATCGCCATCGACAACATTGATGAGATCATGAACCTAATCCGTTCCTCCAAAGACCGCGAAACCGCCCGCAACAAATTAATGGAAAGCTTTGCCCTGAGCGATATCCAGGCCAATGCCATTCTGGATATGCGCTTTGCCCAATTGACCGGTCTGGAGAGAGCCAAGCTGGAAGATGAACATCAGGAATTACTGGCCCGCATTGCCGATTTTGAAGATATTCTGGCCAATCCAGCCCGGGTACTGGCAATCATTAAAGAAGATCTAGATGATATCAAGGCCAAATACGGAGATAAAAGAAGAACCGAAATCACCTACGACAACGTTGAATATGACGAGGAAGATTTCATTGAGGACCATGAAGTGGTTATCACCCTGAGCAACCGAGGATATATCAAGCGTCAGCCGCTGGATACATATAAAGCGCAGAAGCGAGGAGGCAAGGGGATCAGTTCCAACATCCGGGCCGAAGATTTTGCGCTTGACATTCTGGTCACCGGGGTATTAAATAATATTCTATTCTTTACGAATCAGGGCAGGGTTTTTTCGACCAAAGCCTACCGTATTCAGGAGGCATCACGCCAAGCAAAAGGACAGGCCCTGGTCAATATCATGGACCTGCGACCGGATGAAAAGGTCAGTACTCTGGTGGCGGTCAAGATCTTCGATGATCACCGTCATTTAATGATGGTTACCCGCCGTGGGATCGTTAAGAAAGTCCCCCTGAACGCCTTCAGCAATATCCGAAAAACCGGTCTGATCGCCATCAACCTGGGCGAAGGCGATGAACTGGTGGGGGTATTGCGGGTAGACGGAGATGATCAGGTCATGCTGGTCACCAATTATGGACAATCGATCAGCTTTGATGAAAAACAAGTACGCCCTATGGGCCGTCAGGCTGCAGGAGTAAAAGGAATCAACCTGGGGAAAAATGATTTTGTCGTCGGGGTTGATAAATACCGCACCAACGGCGAAGCCGTCCTGGTAACCCTCAATGGCTACGGCAAGAGGACCCGTCTGGAGGAATTCAATCTTCAGCATCGCGGCGGCAAAGGCCTCAAAGCCATCGAGATCGGGAAAAAGAATGGTCCTGTGGTGGGCTTCAAAGTGGTCAAGGAAGATGAAGAAATCATCATCCTGACCAGCGAAGGTCATATCATTCGTTTGGAAACCGAGGATATATCCATCCAGAAACGGTATTCGCGCGGAGTAGTGCTGATGAGGATCGCACAGGATGACAGCATCGCTGCCGTGGCACGTTTCAAGTCTGAAAAAGAAGAATAAGCCAATACGATTTGTTGGAGGGAACATAGATGGTCGAGAAAGGAACATTCACATTAAAATCAGGGCTGGCTCAGATGCTAAAGGGAGGCGTGATCATGGACGTCACCACCCCTGAGCAAGCCAAAATTGCAGAGGCTGCCGGTGCCTGTGCGGTCATGGCCCTGGAAAGAGTCCCCGCTGATATCAGAGCAACCGGCGGTATAGCCCGGATGGCTGATCCGACCATAATTATGAAAATCATGGAAGCAGTTACTATTCCGGTCATGGCCAAGTGTCGGATTGGTCATTTCGTGGAAGCCCAAGTGCTGGAATCCTTGGGCGTCGATTATATCGATGAAAGTGAAGTATTGACTCCGGCCGACGACAAATATCATGTCAACAAGCATGATTTCAAAGTCCCGTTTGTATGCGGCGCCCGCAATCTGGGCGAAGCCCTTCGCCGTATCGGGGAAGGCGCGGCCATGATTCGCACCAAAGGCGAACCCGGCACCGGCAACGTTATCGAAGCCGTTCGTCATATCCGCCAGGTCAACGATGAAATCCGCTGGATCAGCCATTTGCCCCCGGAAGAATTGATGACTGCGGCCAAAGAACTGCAGGCTCCATATGAACTGGTGCAGGAAGTGGCCAGGCAAAAAGCGCTGCCGGTAGTCAATTTTGCTGCCGGAGGTATCGCCACCCCGGCTGATGCGGCCATGATGATGCAGCTCGGCTGCGATGGCATATTTGTCGGCTCCGGCATCTTCAAGTCGGGTGATCCCGCTAAAAGGGCCAAGGCCATCGTCGCCGCCACCACCTATTACAATGACGCGGCGGTCCTGGCCGAAGTATCCAGAGATCTGGGCGAAGCCATGGTAGGCATCAATATTGATACCATCAAGCCGGAGGAAAGGATGCAGGATCGTGGCTGGTAAAAAAATCGGCATCCTGGCCTTACAGGGTGCTTTTATCGAACACCAGCAAGCCCTGCAGCGCTGCGGCGCCCAACCCGTGCAAGTGCGTAGCATCAAACAATTGGAGCAGGTGGATGGGCTGATTATTCCCGGTGGGGAGAGCACCACCATCGGCAAGTTAATGCAGGCATATCAAATGGACACCGCGATTCGCAACCGCGCGGAACAAGGCATGGCCATCTGGGGGACCTGTGCCGGCATGATCCTGCTGGCCCGGGAAATCATTGGCATGGAACAGCCCCATTTGGGATTAATGGATATCGCTGTAATCCGAAATGGATTTGGCCGGCAGGTGGACAGTTTTGAGACGGAGTTGGAGATTGATCGGATCGGTCCGTTCAGGGGTGTATTTATCCGTGCCCCCTATGTGGAAAAAGCTTGGGGAGAGGCCCGGGTCATGGCCCGCCATAGCGATAAAATCGTTATGGCCGAAGACGATCGTCTGCTGGTAACGGCTTTCCACCCGGAGCTGACCAAAGACGATGGAATCCACGAGTATTTTCTAAAAAAAGTAGCAAAATAACTTGAAAATGCTCAGTTACTATAATATAATGGAGCCCAAACTCCATAGACAGGAAAGCGATGAAAGGGATCAGTATGATTTGGGACTATTCAAGAGACCTGGTGGGAGCTGCAAACCAGGATAGTCCGTTTCTGAATCCACCCTGGAGGCAGACTGCAAACCAGTTGCGGTGGTTCCGTTATAACCTTCAAGCGGGCGCATAGTTATGCGCCAACTAGGGTGGCAACGCGGGAATATCCTCTCGTCCCTGACCGGGATGAGGGGATTTTTTATATAAGGAGGTTTTTTAGAGCATGAAAGGTGAGCCGTATTTGTTTTTGCCTGGTCCAACCCCGGTGCCGGAGCGCGTCTGTCGTGCCATGAACCGACCGATGATCAATCATCGCGGGGACGAATTCAAGGACATCCTGGAAGATGTCGTGGCCGGCATAAAACAGATTTACCGTACCCGTGCCAACGTGTTGATTTATCCCGCTTCCGGTACCGGCGGTCTGGAAGCAGCCGTAGTCAACTTTATTTCTCCCGGAGACCAGGTGCTGGCTGTATCCATCGGTGTTTTCGGCGATCGTTTTGCCATGATCGCCAGCAATTTTGGCGCCGTGGTGGAGAAAATGGATTTTTCCTGGGGAACCGGCGCGGATCCTCAAAAAATCAAGGAGCGTCTGGCGCAGGATACTGATCATCAGATCAAGGCAGTTCTGATCACCCAGAACGAAACCTCCACCGGTGCATACAATGATGTCAAAGCCGTTCGTGAAGCCATGGGCGATCATCCCGCCTTGCTAATGGTCGATGCGGTCAGCGGACTGGCGGCGATTGAATTACGCATGGATGAGTGGAAACTGGACGTCGTTATCAGCGGCTCTCAAAAAGCCTTTATGATCCCGCCGGGATTGAGCTTTATGGCCTTCAGTGACAGAGCTTATCAAGTGCACAAGAGCAATACCAATACCAGTTATTACTGGAATGTTGACCAGGGAATGGAATACCAGCTAAAAGGGCAGACGCCTTTTACACCGCCCATTTCCTTGTATTTCGGACTGCATGAGGCCCTGCAGATGATGGCAGAAGAAGGACTGGACAATGTGATCGCCCGGCATACCGCGTATCGTGATCTGGTGCGGGCCAGCCTGAGAGCCTTGGGACTCAAGCTGCTGACCGAGGATCGCTATGCCTCTGCCGCGGTGACATCCGTAATTGCGCCGCCGGAGATTGGGGCTAATCAGATTCGCAAATATATGTTTGATCAATTTAACATTATTCTGGCCGGAGGACAGCAAAGCCTTGATAATGTGGTTTTCCGGGTGGGACATCTGGGATATATCAGGGAATTGGATCTGCTCTCCGTACTGGCCGCTTTGGAAATAACCCTGCTTCACTTTAAATTCCCGCTGGAATTGGGAACCGGGCTTAAAATTGCCCAAAAAGCAATTTTCGATATGCATCAGCAATAGCATAACCTTGAAAGGAGAATAACTGTGGAAAAGAAGAAAATCATTGTCAGTGAGAGAATCGCCGAAGAAGGAGTGGCTATTCTCAGAGAAAAAGCGGAAGTGGATTTCCGCGACGGTATTTCCCGGGAAGAGCTGTTATCCATTATTGATCAATATGATGCCCTGATTGTAAGAAGCATCACCCAGGTAAATGAAGAATTGATCCAGCGGGCCACTCGCCTGAAGGTTGTGGGCCGGGCCGGCAACGGAATAGACAATATCGATGTGGAAGCCTGCACCCGTTATGGCATCATCGTTGCCAATACCCCCGACAGCAATACCATTTCTGCGGCTGAACAGACCATCAGCCTGTTGCTTTCCTCGGTGCGCAACACCGCCTGGGCCAATGATGTACTCAAAGGCGGCACCTGGGACAGAAAGCCCTTCCGCGGCACCGAACTGTACGGCAAGACCGTAGGCATCGTTGGCCTGGGCCGAATCGGCTCGATGGTGGCCACCCGGCTGAAAGCTTTTAACATGAAAGTAATCGCCTATGATCCTTATATTTCCGATGAGCGTTTCGAAAAATATGGTGCCGAAAAGAAAGAGACATTGGAAGAACTGGCCCGCGAAGCCGACATCATTACTGTGCATACACCCAGGACAGAAGAAACGACGCATATAATCGACGAGAAAGTCCTGTCCTATGCCAAAGAGGGCGTCATGCTGGTGAATTGTGCCCGCGGCGGCATCATGAAGGAAGCAGCGCTGCTGGAAGGCTTAAAATCCGGCAAAGTAAGAAGCGTTGGCCTGGACGTTTATGAAAAAGAACCGGCCATCGGCAACCCCTTGTTTGATTTTGATCGGGTGGTCTGCACCCCGCATCTGGGAGCCGATACCTTTGAGGCCCAGAAACGTGTCGGCGAAACCATTGCCGAACAAGTGCTGCTGGCACTTGAAGGAGGTATCGTTCCCAATTTGGTTAACCTGCCTTCCATGCTCAGCGATGATCTCAACTATCTGCGCCCTTATATCAGCCTGGCAGAGAAGATGGGCAAAATCTACTATCAACTGCATAAAAGCCCGCTCAGCCGAGTAGAAATTACCTATAGTGGTCCATTTACCAGCAATGACACCGAAATATTGACCATTGGTTTCCTGAAAGGGCTGCTGGAGCCGGTCTTATGGGGAAAAGTCAATTACGTCAATGCCCGCCTGATGGCCGAGGAGCGCGGCATAAAAATCTTTGAAGCCAAGGAAGAACAGAGTGCCAGAAGATACAAAAATATCATCACCATGAAGTTCTTCAGTCCCAATCATGAGCTGGAAATCTGCGGCACCATTTCCCGGGCGAGAAATCCGCTTCTGGTAGAGATTGACGGGTATGAACTGGAAGCCGATCTGGATGGCTATGTCTTGATGCTGCAGAATGAAGACCGCCCCGGCATTATCGGTCAACTGACCATGGCTATGGGTGATGCCGGCGTCAATATTGCCTTTATGCGAGTTGCCCGCAAGACGAAAGGTGAAACCGCCATCATGGTTCTTAATGTTGACAACAAGGTGGAAGATGAAGTGATTCAGAAGCTGACCACAATCAACGGTATAGTAGGCACGCCCAAGCTGCTGCATTTCTAAGCCCGGCAGCTGGGGCCGGAAGGAGAAGAATTATGCTGGATGCCAAAATGATCAGAGCCAATCACGAAAAAGTTGAGCAAGCCATGCGCAGCCGCAATATGCCCGGAGCACTGGACAACTTTCTGCGCCTGGACGAAGAGAGACGCAAACTGCTCACCCAGGTGGAAGCGGTCAAAAGCTATCGCAACAAAGCCTCCCAGGAAGTAGGGGAGCTAAAGAAAAAGGGCCAGAATGCCGATGAACTGATGGAAAAAGTCCGCTCCGTCAGCCAGGAGATCAAAGAGCTGGATGACCAGATCAAGCTGGTGGAAAACGATTTGGACAAAATTCTGCTCAATATCCCCAACATCCCGCATGAGTCGGTACCGGTAGGGAAAGACGAGAACAGCAATCTAGAGATGAGACGCTGGGGAGAGCCGCGCCAGTTTGACTTTGAGCCGCTGGCCCACTGGGACATCGGCCCGGGTCTTGATGTGCTCGATTTTGAACGGGCCGCCAAGCTCTCCGGAGCCAGATTCACCGTATACAAAGGCCTGGGGGCCAGACTGGAAAGAGCGGTTATTAACTTTTACCTTGACACCCACACCATGCACCATGGCTATCGAGAGATCTTCCCCCCATTTATGGTCAATGCCGAATGTATGCTGGGGACCGGGCAGTTGCCCAAGTTTGCTGACGACATGTTCAAGGTGGAAGGCCGGGACATGTATCTGGTTCCCACCGCCGAAGTGCCGCTGACCAACCTCTACCGGGAAGAGATCATCGATGGACGCGAGCTGCCCTTTTATTTAACCGCGTATACCGCCTGTTTCCGGGCCGAGGCCGGCTCCCACGGACGCGACACCCGCGGCATCATCCGCCAGCACCAGTTCAACAAAGTGGAACTGGTTAAAATAGTCGATGCGGAGAGCTCCTATGAGGAACTGGAAAAGCTCACCGCTGACGCAGAAAAGGTCCTGCAACTGCTCGAATTGCCTTACCGGGTCGTACTGCTGAGCACCGGCGACATGGGCTTTTCCTCTGCCAAGACCTATGATCTGGAAGTGTGGATGCCCAGCTATAACGAATACAAGGAAATCTCTTCCTGCTCCAACTGCGAAGATTTTCAGGCGCGGCGGGCCAACATCCGCTACCGTCCCGCAGACGGCAGCAAAGTACGCTATGCCCATACCCTGAACGGATCAGGGGTAGCCGTAGGGAGGACCGTGGCGGCGATCATGGAGAACTATCAGCAGCCCGATGGATCAGTGGTGGTACCAAAAGTACTCAGACCCTACATGGGCGGTCTGGGAGTCATCCAAAAATAACCGCCCAGGGCTGATGAAAAGGCCCGCAAAAAAGGTCGGCAAAACCCCCAAAAGCCATAATACAGCAGGTTGACAAACGGGGATGGGCTGTGATATACTTTCATTTGCATTGGGCAGGAGTATGCGAAATGCGCATCCTTCTCAGTGGAGGAGTGTCCGAGTGGTTTAAGGAGGCGGTCTTGAAAACCGTTGAGCTTCACGGCTCCGTGGGTTCGAATCCTACCTCCTCCGCCATAGTTATCTGGAGAGGTGGCCGAGTGGCCGAAGGCGCTCGCCTGCTAAGCGAGTAAGCGGCTTAAAACTGCTTCGTGGGTTCAAATCCCACCCTCTCCGCCATTTACTATTTGCTAATGCGTTTCAAATACTTGCGCCCGTAGCTCAGCTGGATAGAGTGACAGGCTACGAACCTGGAGGTCG
>DAOTHZ010000018.1:0-31044 GCA_035447945.1 Syntrophomonas sp. | reverse complement strand
GCCGTACCCATGGCCCCGGCCCCCTGATAAATCGGATCATGCACCGAGCCAATCAGTGGGTCGGCAATATTGCGTTCGTCGAAGCGGCAGATAGTGGCATCCATTTCCACAAAGCTGGCATTGGGGTTGAAGGGGGACAGTGCGTTTTGACGGGCTTCTTCCAAAACCAGGCGGGCTGCTGCTGTCTTGCCTACGCCAGGAGGCCCGAAGATAATTACGTGTTGGGGATTGGGGCCGCACAAGGCCGAGCGCAGGATGCTGATACCCTCCTCCTGGCCGACGATGTCTTGAAATGAACCGGGACGGCTCAAACTGGACAGGGGCTCGGTCAGCTTGATGCTGCGCATTGCCCGCAACCGGTTTCTTTCTTTTTCGGACTCGTGCACCATGACCGTTTTGCCTTTTTGTTGAGTTTTCAAGAGATTCCAGAAATACAGACCAATCACGACCGCAAAAAACAACTGGACCAGATAAAGAATGCCCCCGTATTGCATAAAAAAGCTGTTCATGGTTGATTTCCTTTCCTGGTTCATTATATTCTATTATGCCCGTCAATCATCTTTTGCCAACAGGGAAGGAAAGTGTAAAAAAAGGCAGCTTACACTGCCTTTTCCAGAGCGATTAATGAAGTTCAATTTAAACAGACCAGTCAAAAAGCCGAAAAGCAAGGTATGACAAAAAGCCCGTGAATGAGGCGGTATAAGGAATGGGGACACACTCCTTCAGAAGAATGTCCCCTTAACATGTACGTCGGCTGAACGGGCTTTTTGCACTTTCAGCATAAACGCAACCAAGCCTTGCGACTGCGCCCAAGGCTTGTCACAAGGCCGGTGTTTTTTATATAATGCAGTTATTTGTTTTTTGCCCCGCTCTAATTTACTTTGCGTTTGGCGTCTACTGTCACCAGCAGAGGTTTTTCCTTCTTTTCGATCACGTCCTTGGTGATCAGCACCTTGGTCACATCCAGACGGGAAGGCACATCATACATGACCTCCAGCATGACGTCTTCGATAATGGCTCGCAAGCCCCGGGCCCCGGTGTTGCGGCGCAAGGCTTCGTCAGCGATGGCCAGCAGGGAATCCTCCATAAACTCCAGATCCACACCATCCAGCTCAAACAGTTTCTTATACTGTTTGACCAGAGCGTTCTTGGGTTCGGTCAGAATCTGCACCAGCGCGTCTTTGTCCAGCGCATCCAGGGTAACGATGATGGGAACACGTCCCACAAACTCAGGAATCAAGCCATAGCGCAGCAAGTCCTGCGGCAGGATTTGATTTAAAATGTCGCCGATTTTCTTTTCGTTGTGCCTTTTGATATCAGCGCCAAACCCCATCACTTTTTCGTCAATGCGGCTCTGAATGATCTTGTCGATGCCTTCAAAAGCGCCCCCGCAGATAAACAGGATATTGCTGGTATCAATCTGGATGAACTCCTGATGGGGGTGCTTGCGTCCACCCTGAGGCGGAACACTGGCCACCGTACCTTCCAGGATTTTCAACAGCGCCTGCTGCACGCCTTCGCCGGAAACATCCCGGGTAATGCTGGGATTGTCAGTCTTGCGTGCAATCTTGTCAATTTCATCAATATAAACAATGCCTTTTTCGGCTTTTTCGATATCATAATCAGCCGCCTGGATCAACTTGAGCAGGATGTTTTCAACATCTTCACCCACATAACCTGCTTCCGTCAGGGAGGTCGCATCCGCAATGGCAAAAGGCACATTCAAAATACGCGCCAGCGTTTGCGCCAGCAAGGTTTTCCCGCTGCCGGTCGGTCCGAGCATCATGATATTGCTCTTTTGCAGTTCGACATCATCCAGTTTCATACCCAGATTGATGCGCTTGTAATGATTATATACCGCAACCGCCAAAGATTTCTTGGCAGTATCCTGACCGATCACATAATCATCCATGATTTCTCTTATATCTTGCGGTTTGGGAATTTCCCCCAATTCAAAACCAATGTCATCGGACAGTTCTTCTTCGATGATTTCATTACAAAGCTCGATGCATTCATCACAAATGTACACACCTGGCCCTGCCACCAGTTTCTTGACTTGTTCCTGGGTCTTTCCGCAAAACGAACATTTCAGTTGGCCTTTTTCATCACCATGTTTTGGCATTTTGTCACCTCTCTTTTCGGCGGACTCAGTGGTTAGCTATTCTTGGGACCAGTTAATATCTCGTCGATCAGACCATATTCCTTGGCTTCAGCCGCGGTCATAAAATAATCTCTTTCAGTATCACGACGGATTTTTTCCAGATCCTGTCCGGTTCTTTCCGCCAAAATACGATTGAGGGTTTCTTTCATGTGTAAAATACGCCGGGTGCGGATTTCAATATCCGTCGCCTGGCCTTCCATGCCTCCGGACGGCTGATGAATCATCACTTCCGAATTGGGCAAGGCAAAACGTTTGCCTTGCTCACCGGCGGCAAGCAGGAAAGCTCCCATGCTGGCCGCCATGCCTACGCAAATGGTTGAAACGTTGGGACGGATTACCTGCATGGTATCAAATATGGCCATTCCCGCAGTGATTGAGCCACCGGGACTATTGATGTACAGGTTGATGTCTTTGTCAGGGTTCTCGGCTTCCAGGAAAAGCAGTTGGGCAATAATTAAATTGGCTACCGTATCATCAATCGCACTGCCTAAAAACACAATACGATCTTTTAACAAACGCGAATAAATATCATAGGATCTTTCTCCGCGATTGGTTTGTTCTACGACCATGGGCACCAGATATGACATTGGAACTCCCTCCTCTACTTAATATTCATCAGACAATATCTATAGTATTCAATTTCAGGCTTCCGGTTCCACTTCTACAGCTGATGCGGGGACAGTATCTGCACCTTCTTCGTCGTCTTTGGTTTCGGTTACAACCGCGTGCTCCACCAAATAATCAATGGCCTTTTGGATCTTGAGCCGATAGATGAAATCATCCATCACGCCGGCTAGATTTTGTCTGGCCTGATCGGGGTCAATTCCCATTGAAGTGGACAGTTCAATGATATGATTATCTAATTCTTCGTCACTGAGCTCAATCCCTTTTTCTTCAGTGATTTTTTCCAGCATGAAATTGACACGGGCATTCTTCTCGCCTTCCGGCCACATTTCTTCATTGAACCGGTCAACATTGCGGCCGGTCAGCTGGAAGTACTGCTCAATGGACAGACCCTGCATCTTCAGCTGTTCAGCGAACTGATTGAGCATGTTTTGCAGCTGCATTCTGACAATGGCGCCAGGGACATCGACCTGGGTGTTCTCCAAGGCTTTGGCAATCACTGCATCGCGGATGAAACCCAGACGGCGGTTGTCCATGGATTCCTGCATGCTCTTTTGCACGTCTTCGCGCAGCTCGGCAATGGTCTCAAAATTGCTGACTTCCTGGGCAAATTCATCATTCAGCTCTCGGGGCTGTTTGGTCTCGATCCTATGTACGGTTACTTTGAAAACCGCATTTTTTCCAGCCAATTCTTCCGCCTGATAGGTTTCCGGAAATATCACCATTACATCAGCTGTGTCACCGACTTTTAATCCCACAACCTGTTCTTCGAAACCGGGAATAAAAGATTGAGAGCCTAATTCCAGCGGATAGTCTTCGCCTTTTCCGCCTTCAAAAGCAACCCCGTCCACGAATCCTTCAAAGTCGATGGTAGCAGTATCACCCATTTCGGCAGGCTCTTCGGTTTTTTCCACCAGTTCGGCATAATGGTTGGCCATGTCTTCCATACGCCGGTCCACATCTGCATCATCCATTTCCAGTATGGGAATGGTGACTTCCAGGCCTTCGATTTGACCCAGTACGACTTCCGGTTTAACCGGAACCTTGGCGGTAAACCGCAAAATATTGTCTTCCTTTATCTCTTCTATTTCAAACTCAGGCTGAGCAATGGGTTCAATATCTAATTCCGTCAGCGCCTGTTCAAAGGCTTCGGGAACGATCATTTCGATGGCATCTTCAAAAAGGATTTCGCGTCCAAAATGGGCTTCCAGCAGTTCCCGGGGCACTCTGCCTTTACGGAATCCCGGAATGGTTACTTGTTTAACGACTTTCCGGTAGGCCTTCTGCAAACCCTCTTCAAAAGTCTGCGCATCCACCTCGATGCTCAGATAGGCCTCACTTTTTTCTATCTTTTCTAACCTGGCACTCATTTATGCTCCTCCTAACTAAAATTGAAATCTTTTCTTTGCCGCAAATGATTACCAAATCTTTGAGAAAACTGTCATGCAACCAAAGGAAAGGCTTCCTAAAGAAATGTACTCTATTTTGGCTAAAAACACAACACCCCGGCAAAAAGCCGAGGGATTTGTTTCTTATGGAGCGGAAGACGAGATTCGAACTCGCGACCCTCGCCTTGGCAAGGCGATGCTCTACCACTGAGCCACTTCCGCATCAAAAACAATTCTTCTCAATAAGAATAAGCAATAACCCCTGTGCAAGTCAAGGTATTCAAGCAGATAAATTTGATTTTCTGCCCAATTCCTGCTGCCCTGGTCCTAACTGCGCCCCTTAAGATTATTCCCAGTTAAACAGGATCCAATCACAATTATTACCCTGTATAATGCTGCAGTTATTCTAACGTTGTTTCGTCTCATTCTTTTTTTTATTTTCCAGGTAGTCCATCAGCAGTGAGCCCAGTTTCAACAGAAAAATCCCCTGCTGCCATTCCTTTTCTTCATTATTGAAAGTATCCTGCCGCAACAGGATTAAGGATTGGGCGGGATTTTGGTCAAAATAGTTGGCCAGATCGGCCACCATGTAAACTTCCAGCTCTTTCAGCACTTTGCGGCTGAGTTCGGCGGGCCGGAAGGCCAGTACCAGATCGGCGCATTTGAAAGCCCGGCGGATATCCTTGGTAAACTTGTGCATGTCCTTGCCCGGCGGCGCCGAAATAATAATGGCGTTGTCCTTGACCAACAGATAGCCCCACTGGTAGTTGCCCTGGACACTAAACCGATCCCACATATAACTGCTGCGGCTGTGGTCCTGGTAAAGCGGCCGAAAATGTTTGCAGCTGCTGATCAGCTCGTGGGCTTTTTCATAACAGCTAACATAAGCATATTGCCATTCCGGCTGCAGTGGCTGGTTGACCAGATTGAGGGCGGCCTGCTCAAATTCATCGATGGAGCGGATATAGGCCTTGACCAGAAATTCACCGCGCTTTTTCAGATACAGCGGATCGCTGGCATCGTATCCGGCTAAATTTTCGGTCATGATCTCCAGGTTGCGCTCAAAGATGTCCTGCATGTCCTGCAGCACAATGAACATCGGGTCGCTGACCCAGCGCAGTTTCTCCAACGGCAGCAGGCGACAGATGCCTATCATGCCGGGAACGATGTTCTCATGAACATTGTCACCGAAACGACCGTAGACTTCAAACTCTTCCCCGCTGAATACATCTTCAAAGATCAGGCTGTTTTTGCCTGCCGGTTTGATACGGTAGGCACCGACATAGCTCATCATGAAACGGAATGCGGCTTCCCGCAGATAGGGCGGGAAACGGTTGGCCTGATTGTCCCAAAAGGTGTTCATGATGGTCGAGCCGTTCGCGTTTATGTGATCCAGCAAATAATGATGTTCAAAGAAGTCACCGTAGATTTTTTTGTTCAGTTCATCCCAGAAGCGCGCCCGGGTATTGACCGGCTGATAATAAGCAGTTTGTACCTCGGTTTTGGTTTTCGGGTCGCGGTTGCCGATTGTATAGGAATATATGCTGAGGTGATGATAGACCTCCTCATAGGATTGCACCATTTCATAATGGTCCAGTTCTTCCCATGAGGGATAATGAATCATTTCGGTCTTGAAATTGGGCGGATACTTTTCAAAGTGCCGGTTGACGATATAGGCGCTGCGGCTGACCATGCCAGTAGAGATGCCAAAAGCACGAGATAGTTTGGTATAACTGATATCTTCACCCAGACTGTTGGACAAGGTGAATTCCAACGCAGCAATCCAGTTGTGAATACGCGATACGCGCGGCCGGTACACGGTGGTGAATTCGCACCATAAATACAGCAGCCAGGCCAGTCTTCTCTGGTCCATCCCGCCATTGCTGTATATATCATAAATTGTTGCAGCGACCTGGGCATACTCGCTGCTCAGCCAGTTGTAGGCGGTCACATAGGAACTCAGCAATTGTCGGTTGCGCAGCTTCTCCACCTTAATGGCAATGGCCTGGGGATTGGACATCTCACGGCTGAGCGCATTTTTATCCAGTCCCAGAGTTCTTCTGATCACGGCTGTGGGATAATTGTACTCCCCGCGGCTGCGGGCGATCAGTTCCAGCATCTCCATATCAGTGAGCAGGTTTTCCAGCAGCACCCGCCCTTTGATATCCTGCATGGCCTCCAGCGGGGTCATGTCAGCCAGTTCGGGATGCGGCAGTTTCAGCCAGTCTTCCAGATTCTTGTCCACCATCAATTCCGTTTGAATGTCTTCTTCCTGTTCTCCGTCATCGAGGATGATGCCGTCCTGCCAGACAAACTCGGTTTGTTCAACAGCCAGCATCTCTTCCAGCAAGCGGGCGGCATATAGAATATCGGCACTCTCATCCGCCGAAACCAGCAGGGCCTTTTCGCCTACATACAGCCGCTTGAATATGCCCTGACCTTCTTTCCAGGTAAACTTGAGCCAGTGGTTGTGCCTTTCCAGCATGTCAAAGTGTTGGCTGTTGTTCAATTTGTACAGCAGGGCCTTGCGGGCACGACTTTCCAGGTGCAGAGTCTTGGATTTGACTCGGTTTTTCTTAATTCCCTGGACGACATCCATGACCAGTCCAGCTGTCACTTCCGCACACTCACGCAGAAATTCACGCATATCTTCCCGGGTACGGCTGTTTTCGGACAGATATACGGCGTTGACTTCGTCCAAAAGATAGGATTTTTGCTCGGCGGTGACGATGACCGGACGCCCGATGACAATGGAAGCATTTTCCAGCTTGACGATGCGACCATACAGGAGGGAACCTTGTTCTATAAACTGGGTAACCGAGCCAAAGTCCCGTTCGATAATATGTTCATCTCCGCAGAAAAGGTCGGTGACGGCCACGGTGTTGTTCCGGACCCAACTGACCGTGTAAATACTAAGGTAGGAATGTTGGAGGGCCGCGTAGACCGTTTTCATTCTTTCAGTGAGAATATCCTCCATTTCCACCAGATAAAAATCAATCAACGGCGATACGTCACTATAAAAGCGATAGTTTAAAACGTACCACTGCCAGAAGATGTGGGCAAATTTCTGATGGATTTCTCCGCCCCCCTGGGAATAGGACAGAAATTTGGCCTGGGCTACACTATCCCAGTTGGGAAAGTAACGACGGGCATAGAGAATCAAGTCTCCCAGCGCCTCTTCAATAATCGCTCGAAAATTATTTCTTTTTCCCCGTGGAAAATGAATCACCTGGCATCCGGCTCCCGGCGCACAGCATTGTCCGTATTCTTTTCCGCTACCGCAAGGACAGGGGTCATTAAGCGGCAAAAAAGACATTTTTTACTTCCCCCATAATACATACAAAATTCCATGTTCGTTATGCATGTTACGTGTCAAAGTGGAGTCCTTCACCTCTGATTCTATTATATAGAATCTTGAAATGATTGGATATTCTAAATTTTATGATAATATTACCTTTTGATCTTGGCAACCTGTTAATCAAACCTCACCGGGCCGCCTGCTCCGAACATCATTCATCCGGGCTGTTCTTCCGGGAATTGTCGGGATGAACCTGGAAAGCTACATTGTTGATTTTCGATATCCGGGCAAGACTGTTGCTAAGGTCATCTTCGGCATAATACCGGCTTCTTCCATAAGCATAATTGGTCAGGCAGATCAGCAGCAGCGCCAGCAGCAACATCAAATAATTAAACAGCCGGGCCTGGACAAATCCCTGCAGGGACAGTTGATTCTGGATATAGGCCACGGTCATGCGGTCGATGTCCTGCAGCGGTACCACGAGCAAGCGGGTGTACCAGTCAAACGGCCGGGAAATGGTCTCTCCGTCCTGCAGTTTCTTGATATCATTGGTATTGAGCGCTGACCATCCTTTTTGATTCTCCCATAAAAGCTGACTGTCAATGCCGTTCAGATTGAACAAAGCCACTTGCCCGGGTTGCCGCTGCTGCAGCTGTTCGCCCAGATAAGACAAAGAAATGCCCACCCGGCACAATCCCAAGTATTCATCCTGCATAAAAAGCGGCCAGGTCACTACCAGCATGGTTTCCCTTTCAGCCGCCTCCATCGCAGCTACGCTTTTCTGCTGGTGCAGCGATTGGCTGGTGGTTCGCTGATAGCTCAAGTCATTTCCGGGTTCGACCCCGTTTAGCGAACTCCATACCGCCTCCCCGGCGGCGGAAACCAGACTCAGCTCAGTCACGCCTTGGTTTTGCTTCCATTGCCGATACAAAGGGACCAGCTTGTCTGCCAAGACATCGTTGTCGTTTTGCTCGACTGCTTTCATCAACTGATCTTGAGCGGCGATTTGCATCGCCATTTTTTCCGCCTGCTGACCTACCTCGCCCAGAACAGCCGTTATATTTTGCGTCTGTTCCCGGAGATAAATTTTTTCTGCCTGTTTCAGGATGCCATTTTGTACAACCATTACGTTCCAAACCATAAATCCCATGACCAACAAGCTGACAATCATCAGCAACCAGACCGGTTGCCAGCGGGAACCGCCATTTTCGCTTGCTTTCAACCCTTCCCCTTCTTCCCCACCAGAGTGATCTCTTTTTCTTTTTAATGCATAGCTTCTACGCAAGTCGTCTATTTTCCCCCTTGCTGCGAAGAAAAAACTGTTTTCCCTGACGAAGCAGTCATAAAAAGCTGAAACGCCGGGCAATCACCCGGCTATACGTTGACGAATAGAATATAAAAAGCGCTGCAGCGAGAGGAGGAAGGTGATGAAGAAAGCTGTCCCGCCAGTCAGTCAGACCTCCGGGCCGGTCATCAACGTACACGTCGACACCCGCATCCTGACCCTGATCATCCAGCATTCCCTTACCGTCTACCCGGTAGCTGTAGGCAAAACCAGCACTCCCACCCCGCCCGGGCACTGGAAAATTGTATTCAAATCGGTAAATCCCGGCGGGCCGTTTGGGGCCAGATGGATGCGTCTCAGCGTTCCCTGGGGCAGTTACGGTATCCATGGCACCAACAATCCCAAATCAATTGGCAAAGCGGTCAGCCATGGCTGCATCCGGCTATACAATGAAGATGTTGTCGTCGTCTACCGCCAGGTTCCGGTGGGCACTCCAGTCAATATTGACGGCGTGGTGCGCAAGATTCGCACCCTAAAGCAGGGCTGCAAAGGTGATGACGTCCGCCAGGTGCAGTCCCTGCTGCAGGATCTCGGCGAATATACCGCCAGCGTTGACGGGTGGTTCGGTCCGCTCACCCGCCAGGCCGTTATCCGCTTTAAACGAGCGCAGGAACTTAAAGCCACCGGCATTGTCGGTAAAGACACGCTCAAGGCAATGCAAATCGCTCATGATTTGAGCATTAGCTGACCATAGCCAACGTTTGTTGTCACAATCCAAATTGACAATATTTCAGAAATAATGTTATCATTTATAGGTTCGGGGCGTGGCGCAGCTTGGTAGCGCGTCTGGTTTGGGACCAGAAAGTCGCAGGTTCGAATCCTGTCGCCCCGACCATTGTCACTAAAAAACCCGCTCCGGGCGGGTATTTTTTTTGCTTCGGACGGGATGCAGCCGCTGCATACGATCTGCCAGCCTGACCCATAAACTTTCGCGGTCATTGCAAAAAAAACCCGCCATTGCGGCGGGTCTATTTATGTTTGGTGTTCATTTTTTCATAGCCTCTATTTTAACAATTTACCGCCCAGTGACACAATCTCTCTGCCGAAAGCAGGATTTAAAATGAAGGCAGCGGCGCACCACAGCGCCCCGACAGCGGCAATCAGTGCCGTATAGGCAGCGATCGGAACCAAAATGGCCCCGGCCAAACCCAGCTTGATAAAGGTAACACACCAGGCCATGACCACTAAATCTACCACGGTCAGACTAAATACCGCCGGAGCTGTCTTCAGATATGCGGGCATCCAGGTCGTAAGGGCAATGGTTAAAATCAGCCATCCATATCCGTTGATCGTACCTTGCAAGGTTATGCCGTTTATACCCGCGAGAAAACTGATCACATCGTTCATCGCCCCGCTCAACATGAACATCCCGGCAAAGAATAAGAATACGTTCCCGCCGGTCAGAGAGCCTTCTTTTAATTCAATAATCGCTACGGCAAATTGAATGACAAAGCCGCCCAACAACCACATCGCAATATAAATCGCAGCAGTGTGGTCAACTTTCCCTGCCAAGGTAGCATAAATCGTAATTACCGCTACCGCCAACGCAACCAGCCCCGCCGGTGAAGGATTGGCCCAACCTGTATCTTGTCCAGACATAAATGATTCCTCCCTTAATTTTTAATGAAACTTGATTTCCCCAGGAAAGCCCAACGTCTGTCCTGGAATCTGACGACATCACCGCCCCTCCTTAAATTCCCCAAGATTACTCCCCCCTTATATGCAGCCTCATTTACCTTTATAAAAAAGGTAAAAACAGAATCATTAAAATATATTGATCGACTGTCATGAAAAAGAACTCAATTTTCATGCTTTTACCGTTCAAGGGCATAAAAAGCTGCTGTTCAGCGGTGTCGCTGCGACAGGCACCAGATTTTTAAGATCCCGGCGCGGTTTTTTTATGAAAAAGGAATCTTTGGGGTGGCGTATCAAGCAGGCATACGTGGTGCTTAAATGCGTCTGGGACTGGCATAACGCCAATCCCAGCTGGTTTGGTGGTATGAATCAGAAATGCTTCATTAGAACGAAGGAGATAACAAGAATAGAGACCATCTTAAATTAAATTCCAAACAATTCCTCCAGCTGTTTTTTTATACTACCATATGAAGCAGAGAAAAAAAGCCGAAACAAGACGCTTGAAATCAACGAAGAAGGATTATAAATCCGGAGAATAAACCGCAACGGATACTCCCATCATCAAATCTTTCCCATTGTCTATAGTTGTCGATTGCGGATCAGTACAAGCCCTGACAAAGAAGCAAAAGAGGCGAACGCAAGGTTGGAAATGAATGATTAAATCGTATTCACCAGATGATAGGACGACCATTCGCCGCGCGTGAAGGTCGTGACAGGAAGTTTGTGCGGGTAGAGGCGTTTGTCGATCGCATGGTTGTCCAGTCCCTGCTGGCGTAAAGCACGAACCTTGGTCTGAATCCCCAGCAGATAGTCCAGCTTTTTCTGAAACATGGCTTTGCCGTTTTCCACGACACCACTGTGAGCGCAGAATATGGTGTCAAAATCAAGCGTCAGGATAGCTTTGAGCGAGGCGATGGTATCCAGCATATTGTCATCAAAACAGGCTCCCACCGGTTTGGTTCCCAAATAAAGATCTCCGCTGAACAGCCAGCCCTGGTTTTTTTCATGGAATACATGATGATAACGCATGTGTCCGGGGGCATCGATAACGTCAAAACTGTATTTGTCGGTCACCAGCCGGTTCGGCATCGGCAGCGGGTCGAAGGCCGGCCTTTTCCCCCAGGTAATGTGCCGGTACAGAGGGTATTTCCCCTTCTGCCTGGCCTCCGGGATTACCTTTTCGTGCAAGTAGACCGGAACATGATGGTGGCGCTGCATCCACGCGGCCATCCCCGAGTGGTCTTCGTGGAGATGTGTCAAGGCCACTTGGGCGATATGTTTATCCTGCAGGAATTTGCGGATCGGTCCTTTCATAATTTCGGGACCGCAATCAATCAAAAGCCCTTCCACCAGGAATAAATGAACGGGCATCTTCCATCCCGGCAAGGTGCGGATGCCCTGTCCAATGATGATATCCTTGTATTGACTGCTGTTCAGCATTTGCAAACTCCTTTTTAATCCAGCGTTTGTTAATTTTGTTGGCCGATCTTCACAGATGCTTGCATGGACTTTTGCATTTTTAAAATCACAAATCCGTTTATTCAGGCATTTCTGTTGCAACAATGTTTCACGTTAAACATTCTATGCCTTGCCGTTACAGCCCAGGACGTTGACGATTTTGTGTTTAACCAGCTGCTTGATGGCCTCCCGGGCCGGCCCCAGGTATTTGCGGGGATCGAATTCGGCCGGATCGTCTGCCAAATATTTGCGGATGGTTCCGGTCATGGCCAAGCGTAAATCGGAATCGATGTTGATCTTGCATACGGCCAGGGAGGCGGCCTTCCTGAGCATGTCTTCGGGTACGCCCTGGGCGCCGGACATTTTGCCGCCATAGGTGTTGATCATGTCGACGAATTCAGGAATGACTGAGGACGCACCGTGCAGCACGATGGGAAAGCCCGGCAGTCTTCTCTGTACTTCTTCCAGGATGTCAAAGCGCAAGTTCGGCTCACCCTTGAATTTAAACGCTCCGTGGCTAGTTCCAATGGCAATGGCCAGGGAATCCACGCCTGTTTTCGCAACAAATTCCTCGACCTCGTCCGGGTCAGTATAGGAGGAGTCCTTGGCGGATACGTTTACCGCATCTTCCACCCCAGCCAGTCTGCCCAGCTCTCCTTCCACCACTACACCCTTGTCGTGGGCATAATCAACCACCTGCTTGGTGAGTTTGATATTTTCCGCAAAGGAAAAATGGGATCCATCTATCATGACGGAAGTAAAACCCCCATCGATGCATGATTTGCACAGTTCAAAGCTATCGCCGTGATCCAGGTGTACGCAAATCGGCACTCCAGTTTCTATTACAGCCGCTTCGATCAGTTTCATGAGATAGGTATGATTGGCATATTTTCTAGCGCCGGCGGAAACCTGCAGGATCAGCGGCGCATATTCTTCCTTGGCAGCTTCGGTGATTCCCTGAATGATCTCCATGTTGTTGACATTGAAGGCTCCGATTGCATAACCACCTTCATAAGCTTTTTTAAACATTTCTGCTGTTGTGACAAATGGCATGGTTTCCAGCTCCTTTTGCAATAGTTCAAATATGTATTATTATACCACTTGACAGCACAAAAAATTTCTTTAATCACCACCTTAAACTCGCCCTTCAAAAGCTTGTTGCCAGGGTATTCACAGAATTCCGGCCAGGCGCGGCTGAACGGGACTCCGTCGCGAATCAGCTCGTCGTAAAACGCGCCGATAGATACAAGCGCATGGGCTCCATCCTTGGCCATGATCGTCCGGCAGAGGCACAGGCGCATCGGCAGTTTGATCTCATATACCGTCAGGTCTCCGTGCTTTGTCAGTTTACACCTCGCGTTAACGGAACTGATGATGAATTAGTTGCTCAATATGATGACTGGTATATACAAAACCCGGCTAAGCTGGGGGATTCAAAATAGATGGTAAGAAGCCCGCTTTATAATTACAATCTATTATGGTGATGATCGTGCTGGCTGTTATTTGCATCTGGTTCTCGGTCAGGTTTTTCCGTTGGGAGTTAGATATGTTAAAATGAATCTCAGTGACTCATCTGCAGTCATGAATCTCCCGTAAAGACAGGAAACCGTTTATGGACAAGAAGATTACGACCTATCTTGCTTTGACATTGACGATATTATTTTGGGGCTTGTCTTTCATCGCAACAAAAATCGCCTTAACCAGTTTTACTCCCTTCGTTTACATGTTTTTCAGGTTTACGCTGGCTTCGCTATTTTTTCTGGTCCTGATGTTTTGGCGCGGTTTTCCAAAACTGAGTGCCGGCGATCATAAAAAGTTATTTTTAATCGGCCTGCTTGAACCGGGTTTGTATTTTATCTTTGAAACATTCGGTTTGACCTATACCACAGCCTCCAAGGCATCATTAATTATTGCCGCGGTGCCCATAGCTGTATTGCTGCTGGCCCGGATCGTTTTAAAGGAAAAGATAACCGGAAAAAGATTATGGGGCGTTATATTATCCATTGCTGGCATTATGATCTTGATTCTGGGAGATCCCAAATTCTCCATTTCATCTGCAGGATCCATGCTTGGTGATATGTTGATTTTTGGCGCAGTGATATCCGCGTCCTTTTACATGATTATTGCCAGGGACCTCGGCCAAAGGCTGTCATCCTTGGAAATAACCAGCTTTCAGGTGTTTTACGGCGCCATTCTGTTTACTCCTTTTTTCCTGTTGAATATGGGCGGCATGCAATGGTCTCAAATCAGTGCCCAGGCAGTCGGTGCGGTTGTTTTTCTGGCCGTCTTCGCTACCATTCTGGGTTTCCTCTTCTATAATTACGCCCTGACCCAGATACCTGCATCGCAGGTGGCAGTGTTTATTAACGGGATACCCGTTGTTACTGCCATTGGGGCATGGTTTATTTTAGGCGAGAGTTTGACCTTCGTGCAGATGGCGGGAGGATTGCTGGTTCTGGTCGCGGTTATCGTGGCGAACAAACCGCAAACCTCCCGACAGGCTTCTTCCGGCTAAGAGACAATCCCGCTTTCAGTCGCCCCCATAAAAATTCCCAGTAATGATATGAAAAATACGATGACTTTTTTTCAGATTTCATGTGTTAAAACTCCTGTCCTGTTTTTCTTACTTAAGCATTTTCCGCAGCAATTGTTCCCAGGAGGAATCTTGTGGAGATCCTCCAGGAGGTGCGGCAGCACGAAAAATTCAGGGTAACAGGAGAACCGTCCCCCTGATTCATTATGCATGAAAAAAGGCTGGCTCCAATCCTTAAATGAATTGGAGCCAGCCTCGTTCATTGCTTAATTCTTCTAAATTTTATTTTCTACCTCTGCCACTGCCAAAGACTGATAGCAGTGCCCTCCCCCGCTTTTTGTAATCAGATTGGCAAGCTAATTTATTATCTGATTATTCTCATTATTGCATATTATTGATTGGATTGTAAAAGAACTGGAAGCAAAAGATCATCCATTTTTGTTACACTATGAACGTCCCGGTGTAACAGCTATCCGGGTATGACCCCAGCACTCTGACCTCCGCCGCTACCTTCAGCAGAGCGGTCAGCGTTTGGCTGACGTGCTCTTCCTGACGACTTCCTTCAATATCTATGAAGAACAGATACTCCCCGATACGCGTGCGGGCGGGGCGTGATTCGATCTTGCACAGATTGATCCCGCGAATATAGAATTCCCGCAGCACTTCATAAAGGGCGCCGGGCCGGTCCACCACGTAAACCAGCAGGGAGGTTTTGCCGCCTGATTGGCAATCAGTACTCTCCCGGCTCAGCACCACAAAGCGGGTGGCATTGTTGGACTGGTCCTGGATATCTGCGGCCAGCACTTTCAAGCCGTAGTTTTCCGCCGCTGTCAGGGTTGCCACTGCCGCCCAGGTCTCTCCCGAAGTCGCCACCATGCGAGCGGCTTCCGCGGTGCTATGCACCTCCCGCACCGGCACGTCCGGGAAATGGCGGTGCAGATATTCCTGACACTGAGCCAGGGCCTGCCCGTGGGAGAGGATGCAATCAATCTTTTGTCCTGACGAGTGGGGGTGAATCAGTAAATTCTGCCGTACCGGAAGAATGATTTCGCCGGCAATTTTGACGTCATCATCACCAGTCAGCAAATCAAGAGTCTGGTTAACGGCGCCTTCATAGGAATTCTCAATAGGCACAATCCCTTGGCAGACATCGCCGGCGGCTACGGCCTGAAACACCTGCCGCAGGGAAGGCAGCGGCAGCAGATCCAGTTCCTTTTCGCCCCGATATTGCCGGGCGGCCTGCTCACAGAAGGTTCCGCCCGGTCCCAGATACGCGATTTTCTCTGCCATATCAATGTCCTCCTTCCCCAAGGGTGCGCTTTACGGCCGGGGCCAGCACCTGCAGCTGTCCCATCAGTTCCTTTAATCCAGCAGGAGTCAGAGACTGGGCGCCATCAGATACGGCTTTGGCCGGGTTGGGGTGCATCTCCAGAATCAGTCCGTCAGCGCCGGCAGCAATGGCAGCCATGGACATGGGTCCAACCAACTGGCGATCGCCGGTGCCGTGGCTGGGGTCGACGATAATCGGCAGATGGCTCAGTCTTTTTACCACCGGTACCGCGCACAAATCCAGGGTGTTGCGGGTATAGGTCTCGAAGGTGCGGATCCCGCGTTCGCAGAGGATGACCTTCTGGTTGCCTTCGGACAGGATATATTCGGCCGCCATCAGCCACTCTTCAATGGTGGCCGACATGCCACGTTTTAAAAGCACCGGCAGATCAGTCTGCCCGGCGGCTTTAAGCAAGCGGAAATTTTGCATGTTGCGGGCGCCGATTTGCAGCATATCCACATAGTCCAGCGCCATGTGCAAGCTGTGTTCGTCGATGACCTCGGTCACCACCGGCAGTCCGGTCACATCAGCCGCTTCGCGCAGCAGTTTCAGCCCTTCTTCCTCCAGGCCCTGGAAGCTGTAAGGTGAGGTGCGCGGTTTGAAAGCGCCTCCGCGGATCATGGCCGCGCCGGCATCTTTCGCCGCCCAGGCCGCCTGCAGCATCTGCTCGCGGTTCTCCACCGCACAGGGACCGGCAATTACCGCCAGCTCCTGCCCGCCGATTTTCATGTTGCCGACCTCGATCACCGAGCCTTCGGCTTGTGCCTCGCGGCTGACCAGTTTGAATGGTTTCATAATGGGCACGATTTTTTCCACCCCGGGCATCTGGGTCAATTCCTTCAAGGCATTGCTGGTCAGCGGGTCGCCTACTGCACCGATAACGATTTTCTTTACTCCGTGAATCACCTGATTCTGGAAACCCATATTCTCCAGTCGCTCGTTGACAGCCGTGATTTCTTCTCTCGTGGAATCAATGTTCATAACCAGTATCATTTTTTCTTCCTCCCAATATAAAAATTGCCCATAGCTCTTCTCCC
Organism: Syntrophomonas sp.; assembly: GCA_035447945.1. GTDB lineage: Bacteria > Bacillota > Syntrophomonadia > Syntrophomonadales > Syntrophomonadaceae > Syntrophomonas_B. The sequence continues at coordinate 14,235 of DAOTHZ010000018.1, read as the reverse complement.
TGCAGGGACGAAAGCTATGGGCATCCGTGGTACCACCCTGATTGATCTGCAGCTGCAGACCCACTCATTGTAGGGGTGGTTGCGGGAAAATCTGCCGGCAGGCACGCCACCGGCATTCCGTTACCAACCCCGAGGTACGGGAATCAAATCATTAAAAACGGGAAACAAAAAAGCCTTTCATCCGCTAGGGACGAAAAGCTCAAGCTTGCCGCGTTACCACCCTGGTTGACCCGCATTAATGCAGATCCGCTCATTGAAAGGTGCGGGAACGATCTGTTCCGATACCTCCTTCCCTTTAACGTGGGAAGATTACGGCCGGGCCTACCATCTCTTGCGAGACTTCAGCTGGCAACTCCCGAGAGAACTTCGGTCAATCATGCTTTAAAGGTGCTTCCAGCCGATGGCACCTTCTCCCTGGAAAGCTGGGGTCAACGTACTTTGCTCGTTCATCGTTGTTGAATATGAATTAGTAATGATTATACCATGTGACCTGTCATATGCAAGTATTTTTTTGAATTAATGCATCCATCGCGCCGAGCAGGTGGCATATCAATTTGCTGATCCTGGCGTCTGGCACCCTTACTTTAAAACCGCCTTGATCTGCTCGTCGCTGATGCCTGTGCATACTTGGCTTTGGCCGATGGCGGCGGGCAGTACCAGGCTGATCTGCCCGGCGGTGTTTTTTTTGTCGCTGCGCATGCGCTCCACAATGGCATCCGCGGACAGATTGCCGTAATCAACCGGCAGGCCGTAATTGTTGATCAGTTCCGTGATCCGGATGGCTTCAGCTGCGGTCAGCATGCCGATATTTTTCGCCAGACGGGCGGCGCAGACCATGCCGATGGCCACCGCTTCACCGTGGGTAAACTGCTCGTATCCGGTCAGGGCTTCAAAGGCATGGCCGAAAGTATGGCCGAGATTCAGCAATGCTCTAATACCGGTCTCTTTTTCATCCTGGCTGACGATTTCTGCCTTGATGGCGCAGCAACGCTCCACGATATGGATCAGACACTCCGTGTCGCGGGTTTTGATGGATGCCAGGTTGGTCTCCAGATATTCAAAAAAGGCAGTGTCCCAGATGACGCCGTACTTGATTACTTCCGCCAGTCCGGTCAGATACTCTTTTTCCGCCAGGGTATGTAAAAGGCTGACATCGGCCAGCACCAATCCCGGCTGGTAAAAGGCGCCCACCAGGTTTTTGCCCCGGGGCAGGTTGACGCCGGTCTTGCCGCCCACACTGCTGTCCACCTGCGCCAGCAGGGAGGTGGGCAGCTGAATATAGCCGACCCCGCGCATATAACTGGCTGCGGCAAAGCCGGCCAGATCTCCCACCACTCCGCCGCCCAAGGCAAACACTGTAGAACTGCGGTCCAGTCCGCAGATAATCATTTGTTCATAAAGCCAGTCCAGGGTGGTCAGATTTTTACAGCTTTCGCCTCCTTTGATCACCGCGGCTTCCACACGATAGCCCGCCCCGCGCAAGATATCCAGCACCGTTGGCCCGTACAGGCTGAAGACCAGCTCGTCGGACACCAGCAGGGAGACGCTGCGCGACGACACCCTGCCCAGCATGTCCGGGAAATGGATCATAATTTCTTCGCCAATATGGATGGGGTAAGACTTTTCCCCCAGATCAACCTGTATGGTTTTCATATGTCACCTGCTTTATAGCAAAATATGTGGTACTTCCCCCTGTCACAATTTATCAAAAACGTTGTTCGATTTCAGAGATGCTGTCACCACCGAATTTTTCCATGAAAGCCACTGCCATCTCAAAGGCGGTGACTGCTTCGCCGACCACGGCGGCGGCCGGGACGGCACAGATGTCGGAGCGTTCCACTGCGGCTTCAGCCTGCTGCCCGCTTTCCAAATTGATGCTGCGCAGCGGATTGTAAAGCGTAGCGATGGGTTTCATGGCAGCCCGCAGCACCAAATTTTGTCCATTGGTCATGCCGGCTTCCAAACCGCCAGCATGATTGGAACTGCGGATAAATCCGTCTTTGCCGGCAAAAATTTCATCATGAACCTGCGAACCTGGCAAAGTGGCAGCGGTAAATCCCAAGCCGATTTCTACGCCTTTAATCGCTTGTATGCTCATCAAAGCTGCGGCCAGCCGGCCGTCCAACTTGCGGTCCCAGTGAACGTGGCTGCCCAAGCCCACCGGTACATGACAGACGATAATCTCAAAAATGCCTCCCAGGGAGTCACCCTGTTCGCGGGCCTGATCGATTTCTTGTTTCATCAGCGCTTCAGCTTCCGGATCGGCGCAGAACAGCTCCGACTGTGGGGCGCGATCGATGATCTCCTGCAGACTAGCCGGTTGGGCCTTGATACTGCCGATTTGGATGACATGGCTGTGGATTTCCATGCCGAAGTGTTCAATCAATCTGCGGCCTACGGTGCAGGCGGCCACCCGGGCAGCGGTTTCGCGGGCACTGGCGCGTTCCAGGATATTCCTTAAATCGTCATGGCCGTATTTGATATGGCCGGCCAGATCTCCGTGTCCGGGCCGCGGTACGCTCACCCGGCGCGACTGCAAGTCCGCCTCGCCGCTGGCCATGATCTGCGACCAGTTCTGCCAGTCGTGGTTCTTGATCTGCAACGTGACGGGACTGCCCAGGGTTTTTCCGCCCCGCACGCCGGAGAGGATGTCAGCCTGATCGGTTTCAATCTTCATCCGTCCGCCTCGTCCGTAACCCTTCTGGCGGCGGGCCAGCTGGCGGTTGATAAAATCAGCAGTCAGTTCCAATCCCGCCGGTATGCCTTCAACGACAGCGGTCAAGGCCGGTCCGTGTGATTCCCCGGCGGTCAAGTATCTCAGCATCCTTCTCCTCCTCCCAATTCAGCCAGCAGGTGTGCAAAACCCGGAAAAGAGATGTTGATGCATTCCGCGTCGTGCACGGTGGTTTCACCTTTACTGACCAGACCCATAAGGGCACTGGCCATGGCAATACGATGATCATGATAGGACTCGCAGACTGCGCCGTGATAGGACTGACGCCCCCCCTGAATGACCAGACCGTCTGCGGTTTCCTGTATATCCGCCCCAAAGCGCCGTAGCTCGGTAGCTACTGCCTGCAGGCGATTGCTTTCCTTGACTTTCAGTTCCTGGGCATCGCGGATCACGGTTTGTCCCTCCGCCACCGCGGCAACCACTGCCAGCACCGGGATTTCATCAATTAAACGGGGAATGATCTCTCCACCAATCTCCAAGCCTTTCAGCGCGCCGCCGGTCACCGACACGTCGCCCAGTTCCTCACCGGAAACATTGCGCCGGTTGTCGATGACGACAGTCGCCCCCATGGCCTGCAGTACTTCAATGATACCGGTACGGGTGGGGTTTAGTCCCAGGTCCTGTACTGTGATCCGGGCGCCCGGTATAATGGCTGCCGCGGCCAGGAAAAAGGCTGCCGAGGAAATGTCCCCCGGCACCAGTACCGGTTGTCCGGCCAACTCCCCGGAGCGGATGACCGTCGTCAGTCCTTCCGTTTTAATATCCGCGCCAAACCCGGCCAGCATCCTTTCGGTATGATCGCGCGATTGGGCTGGCTCAGTCACCGAGGTTTCCCCCCGGGCATATAATCCTGCCAGCAAGACGGCTGATTTCACTTGGGCGCTGGCCACCGGACTGTCGAAATGGATGCCCTGCAAATGGCTGCCGCGAATCGCCAGCGGCGCCAGACGGTCTCCGTCCCGCCCCCAGATCTGCGCTCCCATCTGCCGGAGCGGCTTGACCACCCGCCCCATGGGGCGGCGTCGGATGGAAGCATCCCCGGTCAGCACGGAGAAAAACGGCTGTCCGGCCAGCAGCCCGGATAAAAAGCGGATGGTCGTGCCGGAGTTGCCGACATCCAGATAGTCCCCTGCCTCCTGCAGGCCGTGCAGACCGCAGCCATGCACCTGCAAACGGGTAGGCGTGAGTTCTTCAATTTTTACTCCTAACTGCCGCATGCAGCGGACCGTGCTGAGACAGTCATCGCCGGGCAGGAAATTGTCAATGGTACTGACGCCATTAGCGATGGCGGCAATCATCACACTGCGGTGGGAAACGGACTTATCTCCGGGAACGCGCAAAACGGCGCGAAAAGGCTGACTCGGTTTGACTGTCAGGTCCATTTGCGACACCTCCAGATCAGGATAATCCCTCATAATTTGTCGGGTATTATAATGGCAATAATTAATATCTTATTATATACGAAAACGACAAAAGATAAAGCCAGATGAAAATTTATTTGCTTGTGATTTCTGCCCGGCCTGTGGTATGATTCATTTTGTAGGATGGTTTTACTGGAGTCATTGTTTATAAAAAGGGCAGCAAGGCAGGACGGGAGGCACATATCGATCTACGGATCACTGTGTAACCATGCGCTTTGCCATGGTTTTTCTGCTTTTTGCCCGCAAATTTGAGGAGGTAAGTAGTATGGTAGTGGTCATGCAAAAAGGTGTCAGTCAGGAACAGATCGCAAAGGTGCAAAAACACCTGGAGGCAGAGGGTTACAGCGTCCACCTGTCCCAGGGAGCCAAACGCACCATCATGGGCGTCATCGGTGAACCAGGCCAGATCGATCCCCAGACCCTGGCATCCCTGCCCGGGGTGGATAAAGTCGTGCCCATCATGCAGCCGTTTAAATTGGCGTCCCGTGATTTCAAACATCAAAATACTGTCGTCCAGGTGGGGCCGCAACTCATCGGCGACAGTCATGTAACGCTCATCGCCGGGCCCTGTGCCATTGAAGGCCGGGAGAACTTTCTGGAGGCGGCAGCGGCCGTCAAGGATGCCGGTGCACAAATGCTGCGCGGAGGCGCATTCAAGCCCCGCACTTCCCCGTACTCTTTTCAGGGTCTGGGTGAAAAAGGACTGCAAATCATGGCGGAAGCCCGCGAACTGACGGGACTGCCGCTGGTTTCTGAAGTAATGGATCAGAAGTCCATCCCCATGCTGGCCGAATATGTGGATATGATTCAGGTCGGCGCCCGCAATATGCAGAACTTCTTCCTGCTGCGGGAACTCGGCAAGGTCAGTAAACCAATTTTGTTGAAGCGCGGCATGTCCGCCACGATTGAAGAATGGCTGATGGCGGCTGAATATATACTGGGCAGCGGCAATCCCAACGTAATCCTGTGTGAAAGAGGGATCCGCACCTTTGAGACTTACACCCGCAATACTTTGGATTTGAGCGCGGTCCCGCTGCTCAAGCAGCTGACCCATCTGCCGGTCATCGTCGATCCCAGTCACGGCACCGGCAAGCGCGAACTGGTGGAACCCATGTCACTGGCTTCGGTAGCGGCGGGCGCCGACGGATTAATTATCGAAGTCCATCCCGATCCGGCCCAGGCCTGGAGTGACGGACCACAGTCCCTGTTTCCAGAGGACTTCGCCCGGCTGAGCAGCAAAGTCCGGCGGCTGGAGAGCCTTACTGCACCGGCAACAGATCCTGCAGCGGGGTTCGGACAATGATTCAAAAAATTGGCATAATCGGTCTGGGTGTCATTGGCGGTTCGCTGGGCATGGCTCTGCGCAGCAACGGTCTGGGCGTCATCGTAGCGGGACGCGATCTGGACGAATCAACCGTGGCCCAGGCCATCGAACTGGGTGCCATCGATCAGATGCTGGACGACCGTTTCCTGGCGCAATGCGATCTGGTCATCCTGGCTGCTCCGCTGACTGCCATGCCGGCTGTCATGGAACAAATCAAAGCGCATGTCAAACCGGGCGCCATCATCAGCGATGCCGGCAGCGTCAAAGGCTGGGTCATGCAGCAATTGGAGGCGCATTTCCCCGCCGACGTGTTCATTGTTGGCGGTCATCCCATGGCCGGTTCGGAAAAAAGTGGTTTGCAGGCCGCTGACAAGTTCCTGCTGGAAAACGCCGCCTATATTTTGACCCCCCGGACCGGTACGCCGGAAGCGGTCATCGCACAACTGCAAGAGTTGCTCACTGCCATCGGCGCCCGGGTGGTAATCATGAATGCGGCGGAACATGACCAGGCCGTGGCCCGAGTCAGTCATCTGCCCCATCTGATGTCGACGGCACTGATCAACAATTTACTGACCCAACCGGAATTTATGAATCTGGCCGGCGGAGGTCTGCGCGACAGTACCCGCACGGCGGCCTCTGATCCGGATCTGTGGGAGGATATCCTGTTCCTGAATGCAGATGCCATCGGCCAGGAATTGGCGGCGATACAGCAATTGCTCAGCATTTACCGGCACAGCCTGCAGCGCAAAGGCGATGGGGTGCTGCGCACGTATCTGCAATCAGCCAGCACCACCCGGAAAAACCTGCCCGGCCTGCGCCCCTGTCTGGCAGAGGCCTGCGATGTAATCGCCATCATCCCCGATCAGCCCGGGGTCATCGGCACGGTAGGAACACTGCTGGGCCAGGCCAACATCAACATCCAGAACCTGCAGCTGTTGAACGTCCGGGACGAGGACGAAGGCAGTATCAAAATCACCGTACCACGGGAAAGCGCTCCGGGCGCCTGTCAGATTTTAAAGCAGCACGGGTTTCAGTCCTGGCTGCTGGAAAAATAATAAGGAAACAGACCAAGACCGCCGCAGGAGAGGGGCTCCTGCGGCGGTCTTGGATATATATTCTCAGGATTTCTCCTGTTTGAATCTGCGGCTCAACAACAGCACCTCTGACAGATTGCCGTTTGCATCTTTTATTCCAGCTGCATCGCTTTGTACTGCAGGGTAATGCCAATCACCGCTTCTTCGGTGGGAATCCGCTCACCGCTGGAACCGGAAGCATAACCCACCGCATCAGTATGCTGAATCGAATACTGGGCGGTGGCAACATCGGCGAACGGGCCGCCATGCGTCAATAACAGCGCCTGGGGATCAGCCTGCCGGGCAGCGGCGACCATATCCCGCACATCCTGTACCGCTTCCTCCAGGGAAATCACGTCTGAAGCCCCTGACATCCCGCCGCTGGTCACGCCGATCATGGCTCCGATGACATCCGCGCCGGCCTGTGCCATTTGATAAGCCTCTTCCGGCGACATGGCCCAGGCCACGGTGAAAATATTTTTGGCACGGGCGCGGCGGATTAGCTCGACTTCCCTCGAAAATCCCAGCCCGGCCCGCTCCAACTGGTCAGCAAAATACTTGCCATACAAGCCTACAAAAGGTTCATTGGTCACCCCCGAAAAACCTGCCTGCACCACCGTATCCAAGAATGCATCCAAATCCAGCGCCGGATCATGGGCACCGATGCCGGCGATGCAAGGCGTTGTCTGCACGATGGGAAGAATCTCTCCGGCCATGTTGAGCAAATGTTCGTTGGCGTTGCTGTAGGGCATCCAGGCCAAAAGCGACGGCAAACCCCGCATCCGGTAGATGGCGGTGGAGTACACCCCAATCAGGTCGGCGCCCCCCTTCTCCGCGCACTTGGCTGTCAGACCGGTGCCAGCCCCGAACATCAGCAGGGGACGCCCCGCTTTGATCTGCCCGTGCAGCCGTTCCAAAATCTGTTGCCGAGAAAATTTCTGTGCCATTACCGCACCCCCGCTCAAATCGAGTGGACATAGGATAGATGACTGCGGGAATTTTTCTTCCAGTTGCCGTCCAGCATGTCCTTGAGAAGCCCCGACATCAGATCTGCAAATTCAGGTTCATTCATATGTTTGTCGACTTCCAGCAATTCAATATTGGGTTTGCTGAGATCAAGGAACTCTTTCATCCCGTCCATAAACCGCCGGCTTCTGAGCGACCATTCCGCTTTGTCCGGGTCAGCCACCCAGCTCGGTCCAGCTGCAGGACCTGCCCATCCGAGCTCCTTGTTCGGAGCCCCCAGATCACAGGCTCCCCAGCCTCGCATCGGTACACAGATAACCGTAGGGCCCTGCGATTTATTCAATTTAATGGCCATATTCTCAGCGATTTTATAGGCTTCATCAGGAAGAACACCAATACAGTTTACGGCCGGATTATGCTCATATAGAGAGCGTCCCGGCAAGTTCGTTTGCTCCATGTAGTGCTTCGGTATCGTATCCAGGGGACCGAAGTTAATCAGATCCAATCCGCCGGGCGCAACCACTTGGGGAATGCCTTTGCGGCTTGCCGCTGTCAGCCGGTCCGGTCCGGCACTCAGTACCCCGCCCAGCATTTCATCAGCGATTTCATGGGTGGTGATATCCATAATGCCTTCAATAAAGCCGTCTTCAATCAGCTGTTCCATGGAAAGTCCGCCGGAACCGATGGCGTGGTTGATCATTACCTCGTAGCCGTGATCTTCCATTGTTTTTGACGCCCGCAATACGCAGGGGGTGGTCACGCCGAACATCATGCAGCCGATCATGGGTTTGTCATCGGAAGTATCAATCGCAGGAGAATTGGCCATGCCCACAATGGCGCCGGCGGCGTTGGTCAGAATCCGTTTGGTGAGGGTATTGATGCCGGCTTCGGCAATCGGGTACATCATGCAGATGTCCTTGGTGCCGACATAGGGCCGAACATCCCCGGAGGTCATTGTGGTCGCCATCAATTTGGGGATGCCGATGGGCATGCTCTGCATGATGGCCGTCGCTATGCTGGCGCCCATGGAACCTCCGCAAGCAATAATCCCATCGACCTCTCCCTGACTTACCATGCGGCCTACATATTGAATGGCCGCCTCGGTAACCCAGGCGGAAGCCTGATGGCGATCTACCTTGTAGAGCTCTTCGGGTACTTTGCCAATTTCTTTTAGTATTTCACTGAGTCCAATATCCGCCCAGCCGACTTCCTTGCCCACGCTCAGCTCCAAAATGGTGGGCTTAGCACCGGCCGCTGCGACCTGTCGGGCGATATATTTGATTTCTTCGCCTTTGGTATCCAGAATTCCCGCAACCAGAATTTTCGCCGTCAATCGAACCGCCTCCTTAATCTGCCGATTATTTTTTCAGTGACTGGTTCTTAAAGTCTTTGACCGCCTCGGTCAGGGGTACTTCAATCGGAATCCGCTCAATGCTGGATGCACCCAGGAATCCGACGGAATCAGTATGCTGATAAATATAGGCGGTGTCCTGGGGAGAAGAGATCGGACCGCCATGGGCAAAAATGATCACGTTGGGATTGCCTTTGCGTGCCGCTGCCGACATGCGGTTGACCAGCGCGGCGGCATCCTCCAGGGTCACTTTTTCTGAGAATTTGGAGCCGATGGCGCCGCCGGTAGTAAGACCCATGTGGCAGATCATTACATCCATGCCCGCCTGGCCGACCATTTCTGCTTCGGCTTCGTTAAAGGCATAGGCAATGGTGAACATGCCCAGCTCGGCGGCCAGCTTCAGGGTGGCAAGTTCCTTGCCGTAACCCATGCCGGTATCTTCCAGTTCCTGGCGGAAACGTCCGTCAATCAGGCCGACGGTCGGGAAGTTCATCACTGCTGAAAATCCCAGATCGAGCAAATACTTGAGATACGGTTTCATTTCCCGGGTCGGATCGGAGCCGCAGATGCCGGCAATCATCGGAGCTTCCTGGATTTGCGGGAAGACCCGGTGGGCCAGATCAATCACGATCTGGTTAGCGTTGCCGTAAGGCATCAGCCCGGCCAGCGAGCCGTTGCCGTCCATGCGGTACAGACCGGAATTGTATACACCAATCAAATCTGCACCGCCGCGTTCGGCAAACTTGCCGGAAATCCCGGTTCCAGCCCCGGCAATGACGACCGGTTTGCCTGCCTCAACACTTTTCCTGACTCTTTCCAGCACCTGTTCGCGAGTATACTGTTTTGCCATCGTTGTAATACCTCCTATATTTTTGTATTTTACACAGGACTAGCCCTTCAAATCAAAAATTCCGCCTTGGGCTTCGGAATAAATTCCCCAAGCATTCAGAGCCACACCCAGTTCCGTGTATTTCTGTCCGGCTTCTTCCAGGCTCATGCCCGCCATGACACTGTCGATGGCCTGTCGGAACGCCCGCGCACCCGCTGCCGGTCCCATGGGATGACCGTGGATGGCGCCGCCGGAAGCGATAATCACATCATTGCCAAATTTTTTCATTATATCTTCCACATGACCCTGGGTGGTGCCCCCGCCCGGCATGGGGAAGACCGGTTTAATATTATGCAGCGGCGCCAACATGTTGTAGCCCAGATTAATGAAGGTATCCATCATAATCGGGAATTTGCCGTAGGGAGACAAGCCGATAACCATGTCCAGCCCCGCCAGACGCGGCAGTTTCGCTCCAATCAGGGAAGCGCTCATACCCGACCAGGGAGATTCGTAAACAGCGCCGGTAAAGTCCGAGTGGGCCAGGATGGGCACATTGATGTTGGGATCCTCAGTCAGCATGCGGGTGGCATCCAGACCGATGGTAAAATAATTGACCATCAGACAGTTGGCACCGGCCTCCATCGCACGGTAGGCATTATCTTTCAATTTGTCGGTGCGGTCGGTGATATTGAAGGCAAAGAGCGTCTTTTCTCCTTTTTCCTCATCCGCCCTTTTGACCGCTGCCGTGACCGCTTTGACCCGGTCCAGCAACCGGCAGTGGGGGGCATCCGCTACCAGTTCGTCGTCTTTGATGATATCCACACCGCCGATGGCTGATTCATAAGCCAGTTCGGCAGTTGTCGCTGCGTCCAGCCCGGTACAGGGTTTGATCATATTGTTGAGCAGCGGCCGGTCATACACGCCCAGCAGCTCGCGGATGCCCTGAACTCCAAACTTGGGCCCCTGGAATTCTGCCAGAAACGCTTTCGGAAACTCCAAATCAATCAGCTTGACCTTGCCCGAACTGGAGATATTGCCAATGACCGAGCTTAACATCATTGCAAATTGGGCACCGAAATTGGCCCAGGGAAAGGCAATTCTGATGATGAAATGTCTTTCCTGCACGTCGGCGGGGATTTCGATCTGATAGGCAGGGGTCTCATAGACGCCAACCACGCGGCCGATACAGCGTTCGCGCACTTCCGGGGTCTCCGCGGGGACCTTCAGCCAGGTTCCGGTGGTTTGTTCCACCGCCAGGGCGGCAGCAAATTTCAGCATGTTGGTACTGGGTTTGGCGGCACAATAATAGGTTGCGATAATAAAACGTTCTTCATCCAACGCTTCGGGGAATTGGCAGATGATGGGGTCAATATACATTTTCTTTCCTCCATTTTGTTTTAATTTAAGGTACCTATACTTACATGGTAAACAGGGGAAAAATAGAAGGCGATATTGAAAATATTTTCAATATTACATGAATTTATTCACATTATATTGGCTGCGGTAAAAGCTGCGGTGCTTCTGCCGATGCGGCTTTTCACAAAGATCTTTGTTTGCAGCTATCCTGGCGACGAGATATCCATCTACCCCGTCCAGATTTTGGATTGGATAAATGTCCTTGGATAAGCACGCTCTCAGGATTTTTCCTCCGCCTGCAGAGCAGTTTTTTCACCCGCTTGGCTCGCTCAACCGGCAAAAGACAACAAAAAACTGGCAGCTAACGCTGCCAGCTCAAAGCTCACGGTCATTATTGGTTTAGATTTGGGGTCTCAGGGCAGGGTCAGAACTGCCTGGGCCAAATGATGATCCACCACCAGGACATCAATCAAGTTGCCGCGCAAAGCCGCGGCCAGACTTTGCGCCTTTTGCGCCCCGGAAACAACGGCTATCTTGCAGGGAATGCGCTTATAGGTTGCATAATCGATGGCTAGGGTACGTTGCCTGACATCACTGTCGCATTCCTGACCATCCCGATTAAAAAACCGCAGCAGCATATCACCGTAAACCCCTTTGGCCTGCAGATCAGCCAGTTCAGCGGGCTGAAGATATTGCAGACGGGAAAGCGGCGAATCCAGTTCCGGGTAGAAGGACCCCAGCCCGCTGACGGAAATGGTCAGTTGATCAAACAAGGAAAAGACCTGTTTGACATTGGGTTCATGGCGGATGGCCTGCAGGCTCTCCACCTCATCGAACCGTCCGGCGGCGGAGAGAGAATAATAGTTGCCTCCCAGCGCCATGCTCATGCGGGAAACCAGATTGTGCACATCCAGTTCGTAATCGCAGCAGCTCAGGCTGCCGTGCAGGGTGACAAAGATGGTATCGGTCCGCTGGCAGGGATTCAAGTAATGTACCAGATAATACATGGTACCGCCCCAGGCAATCCCCAGCACATCATGGGCGGTAATGATACGCTGCAGATATCGGGCGCCTTCCAGCGCCACCTGCTTTTTATCCTCTTCCGGGTCCTGCCGCGCGGCAGGTGCGGTAACAATGACTGCCTTCAGCCCGAATCCATCCTGCAAGCGATGTTCCAGGTCCAGGCACTGTTTGTAGGGATCGCGGATCACAAACTCCACGATCTGTTCCTTCCGGGCCCGGCGAATCAGTCTGGACACCGTTGCTTCAGAAACATTCAACAGACGGGCGATCTCTTTTAGGGACAGGTTGTGTTCGTAATAGTAGCTGGCCGCCTTCAAAGCAATCCAGGTGGATTGATTGTAAACTTCTCCCTTCATGGATGAAATCACTCCTTGTCTACCATTGTAAAACAATCTGGAGTGTTTAATCCAGTCCTGAATACAGTCTGACCCGCCTCTTTACAGTTTGTGGAATACCGGCACCATTTGTTCATAAGTGGCGTAGTATTTGATTCCCGCCCGTTTGGCCATCTCCGTTGCCTCCTCCAGCCGATAGGCGATAAACTCCGGCGAATGGGCATCGGAACCCAGGGTGACATATTCCCCGCCCAGCTGGGCGTAGCGACGCAGCCAATCCTCCCCTGGAATCGCCAGACCGTTCAGCTGGCGGTAACTGGCCGTATTAATTTCAATACATTTCCCCTGCGCAATCAGATAGCGAAACAAGGTATCGATCTCATCCGCGGCATAACGATAAAAAAGCCGGGCGTCCTCCTCTGAGTGAGCTCCCTTGGAGGGAAAATCGATATGCCCTACACTGCTAAACAGCTCCGTATTGAGCTGCTTGAGGCCGGCCAGAATGGAAGCAATATAGTTTCGAAAAACCTGCTCCAGGGTCTTGCCTTCGAAAAAACGCGGATCAAAAGGATCGATATTGTCAATCGAATGGGCACTAGCCAAGACAAAATCAAAGTCCGCCGCGCGCAGCTCGCCCTCCAATTCGGGAAAATGTTCCGACGCCAGCGCGATGCCCGCCTCCACTCCGAATTTTAGCTTGACCCGGTCGGACGCCAGACGGCGGAATTGCTCGCGGTACTCCGCCACATTCACATGCCAGGCATCCCCGCGGTAAAAATGGATCTCTAAATGTTCCGTAAAACAGATTTCCTCCAGGCCCAGCGCTTCCGCTTGCTTGACCTGCAACTCCGGCCGGGTTGAACTGTCAGCCGAAATTGACGAATGTATATGATAATCACAGCGCATCAGGGAACACCTCCTGGAAAAATTTATTGGTATTTGCTGGCTATTTCTTCGCCATCGACCAGTAATGACAGTAGCTTGATATAAAACACCTCTTTATTCATAGAGAGTAATAGTCAAACCTATTCCTGTCTTTGGTCTTCATTTCTGGTCTAAATCAAAATGATAAAGAACTTCCCGGCATGATACAATATTGAAATATTTTGCATTAAGGCCTTCTCTCCCGCTGGCCCTCTATCACGGCCGCCGTATTTGCTCCGCTTCTCCTCCCGCGCAGCTCGGTCATAACCCGATGATAGAAAGGTGCTGCAAGACCAAGCCTGCCGCACCAGGCTCAAGCGAAGCCACCGGCAAGATGCTATACAGAATTATTATTGCCCGGCAATCGTCTGGTATAATTCATAAATTCCGGCATATAATATAAGATGCTGGCAATTCATGGGCACTGTTACAAAATAGTTGATTTTATGATTGAAATGCCCCTTGAAAAGAAGTATAATGTTTTTTGCCGGCGGGTGTAGCTCAATGGTAGAGCCCCAGCCTTCCAAGCTGGTTGCGCGGGTTCGATTCCCGCTACCCGCTCCATTTTTTTGTCCCTATAGCTCAGCTGGACAGAGCAACGGCCTTCTAAGCCGTGGGTCGGGGGTTCGAATCCCTCTGGGGACGCCATTTTTTCTGTGTCTGAGGTCATGGTGGGTGTAGCTCAGTTGGTTAGAGCACCAGATTGTGGCTCTGGGGGCCGTGGGTTCGAGTCCCATCATCCACCCCAAATTACCCCTTGACATCCGTACGCGTATCCTAGTATACTCAGTAGCGTTGGGGTTTGGCAAGACACCAGGCAGGGACAAGATGTACACACTTAAACTGTTGGGGTGTAGCCAAGCGGTAAGGCAACGGACTTTGACTCCGTCATTCGTTGG
>DAOTHZ010000017.1:27716-31494 GCA_035447945.1 Syntrophomonas sp. | reverse complement strand
GCAGTACCAATAATGAACCCAACAACACAATAGACTTTTTCATTTCGTATCCTCCTTATATTAAATAAAATCGTCCGTGTGCCCTTCCCTGTATGATCCTCATGTTCATCCGCGGGTTAAACCAAGGATCCGGTGTACTGCAATAGAAACAACAAAAAGCACCTGTCCCGGTTAAGGACAGGTGCAAAAACCTGCGGTACCACCTTAATTGATACATGGATCATGTATCCGCTTATACAGAGTGCCAACACACCCTTCGCCCTGTAACGCTGGCTCTGCGTCGGAAGCTACTCAGGCTGGCGCCTTTTCACCCCGCCCTCCGGGGCCCATTTGTCCACTCCATCTCCTGCCGGGATCACACCGCTTCCGACTCTCTTTGAGGCTGGGCTGTGGTTTTACTTCCCCTTCAACGGTTATAAAAAGATATAACCACATGCTCGAAAAATTGTCAAGCAATCAATTTTAACCGGCCATTTTTTGGGCTCGTGCTTCCGCTTTTTCTTTCATGCGTATCTGTTTAAATTCCTTGGTTTCAGCAGCAATTACGCCGGACAGTGCCAACAGTGCAATGAGGTTGGGGATGGCCATGGCGCCATTAAAGGTATCGGCGATATCCCAAACCAGGCCCAACTTCAGGATGGCCCCAATAAAGACCAATACGCAGAAGAAAACACGGTAGGGAACGATGCCCTTTTGTCCCACCAGATAATAGAAACATTTTTCACCATAGTAAGACCAACCCAGTACGGTGGAATAGGCAAAAAATAACAACGCGATCGTCACAATGAAGTTTCCAAAGGGGATAAAATGTTGGAACGATTGACTGGTCAGCGCAGCCGCCCCGGCTTTTTCCACGCCGATATACAAATTGGCCATCACCAGTGAAAGGCCTGTGATCGTACAAACAACGATCGTATCCAGGAAAGTGCCGGTCATGGATACCAGTCCCTGCCGTCCCGGATGATCGGTCTTGGCCGCAGCCGCCGCAATTGGAGCAGAACCCAGACCGGCTTCATTGGAAAATACACCGCGGGCTACCCCAAAACGAATGGTCGTGCCAACCAATGCGCCGAAACCGGCTTCGGCGGAAAAGGCCGATTCGAAAATAATAGCAAAAGCCGGGCCAACCATATGGAAATTGGCAAAGATGATATAGAGTCCGCCTAAAACATAAAAAACGGCCATAAAAGGTACGATGATACCGGTCCAGCGGCCAATACTTTTTACTCCGCCGAGAATCACCAAAGCGGTAAACACAGCCAGGATAAGGCCGGTGATAACCGGGCTGATGCCAAAGGTATCATGCATATTGCCGGCTACTGCATTGGCCTGCACCAGATTGCCGATGCCAAAGGCTGCTACAGAACCAAAAATGGCAAACAGCACCGCCAGCCATTTCCAGCCTAAACCCTTTTCAATATAGTACATCGGGCCGCCGGCCATTTCGCCTTTTTCATCCGTCACCCGGAATTTGATGGCCAGGACAGCTTCGCCATACTTGGTAGCCATGCCGAACAAAGCTGTTATCCACATCCAAAAGACAGCTCCCGGACCACCTAAAACAACCGCTGTTGCAACACCAACAATGTTACCTGTACCAATGGTTGCTGCCAAAGCGGTCATGAGTGCCTGAAAATGCGAAATATCGCCTTTGGAGATTTTATCCTGCTGGGATGGTGAGAATGCGAGTTTTAAAGCATAAGGCAACTGGGTAATCTGTAAAAAACCCAGACGTAACGTGAGAAATATGCCTGTCCCCACCAATAAAACCAACATCCAGGGACCCCACACGAATCCATTGACGGTACTGATCAACGCCGAAAAAGCTTCCAATTAATTCCCTCCTCATCTTTTACCGGATTTGCAGGATGTTTTCTCATTGGCAAGCAGAGCAGCTACATTCTGCTCCCAATTACCCATGATTAATATTTAACCCCCCATTGTTTCCATCCGGTTATTTCCATAACCGATATTCTTCGACGTCAAATATTAATATCCTGCAAATAAATGTAATTTCTTTGTATACAATAAAAAAGAAAAGAATTATATTTGTTGGTATACTCCCGGCTCGATTTCCTTGATCAAGCCCAGTTCCAGCATATGGCGCAGGTGATTGCGGATGGTCATCTTTTCCCAGAATGCTTCATATTGGTCCCGCTGCTGGGGGTAAGTGAGGCGATAAGTGGCCAATTGGTCAATGGTATGAGGTTGGTGGAGATAGTTATATATTTTCTCTTCCCGGTCCAAAACCACCTGGATGTAAGCATCCAACTGAGAAACCAGATTCTCCGTCTGGATACGGCGGTGGGAAGGGATGACCATACGCGGGGACAAATCCTTGATTTTTTGTACGGAAGCAATCAAATCGCCTACACTGCCGCTGTTGCTGTTATACCAAGGTCCGGTTTTGACCAGATCAATATCAGCGGAGAAGAGGATGTTTTCTTTTTCCAAATAGAAACCATAATGCCCGGCGCTGTGACCTGGAAGATGAACGGTCATCACTTCGTATTTGCCAGTTTGGATTACATCTCCGTCGGAGAATGTATCTGCCAGATGAATCGTTTTAAAGCCGGGTTCGATGGGAATGTCCCGGGGAATTTTAATGACATCACCATACATTTCCCGCTCAATATGCATAAGCTCATCCCACAGGTCATAACCATGAAAATGGATATAGGCATTTTGATCGACATAAGTAAATTTTTCCTCTGCACCGGCCATCAGAGCGATGTTCGGAAACAAGCTGCGGCTGTGGATATGATCAAAATGAAAGTGACTGATCAGACCCAATTCGATTTTTTCGTGGGGAACATCGACAAACGCAGTTCCGCCGGCACCGAAATCGATCACCATGGGCCGTTCGTCTTCAATATAGAGGCTGTTGCTGTATGGATAACGGGGAACGCGGGGAGCCACGAGATAAATATCCTTACCTACAGAATATAACATTGCCCAACCTTCTTTTCATACTCGCAAAAATTAAATGCCTGCAAGCATGGTTAGATTTTACAATCCAAATTATAAACCATTCCAACCAGGTAAAACAGTTTTAATCATCGTAAGACAACCTTTGTTTTTCGGCAGGAAAAAGATTTACACCGGGTCGGGGTTGTAGTAATTTGGAAACAAGGGGCTATTCATGGCTCTTTGTTCACTATGGATAATTCGGGAAGAAAGAATACCGGAGGTTCAAAAGAATGGAGAAGGATTACTTAATAATCAGTGCAGTCGCCATATTATTAATAGCTTTCATTATATTCAATCAATACCGGCTAAAGGCCAAGTTGGAGCAACAGGATATCAGCAACCGCGTTTCTCAATGGCTGCAGCAGCAGGAGATGCTGGAAAAGAATCTGGAAAGCCTGGGCGGGGTACTGCGCAGCGAGATGGTACAATTACGTCAAGAAAACAGCCGGAATGCCCGCGACAACCGGGAAGAATCAGCCCAATCGCTGGCCGTTTTTCAGAATGTTGTCCTGGCCCGAATGACTGAAATCGCTGGACTACAGAAGGATCAGCTGGAACTTTTTGCCCGTCAGCTGGGAACGATTACCCAAAATAATGATACTCGCCTGGAGGCGGTCCGACAAACCGTGGAAGACAAGCTTAAAACCTTGCAGGAAGACAACCGCAGACAGCTGGAACAAATGCGGGCTACGGTGGATGAAAAGCTGCACAAAACCCTGGAGCAGCGTTTGGGAGAATCCTTCAGACAAGTCAGTGAACGTTTGGAGATGGTACATAAAGGATTGGGCGAGATGCAGACCCTGGCTGC
>DAOTHZ010000017.1:25296-27616 GCA_035447945.1 Syntrophomonas sp. | reverse complement strand
ATTCATGACAAGTATCTCAGTCCTCCTCATACCACTGATTTTGGGATCATGTTTCTGCCTACCGAGAGTCTTTATGCCGAGGTGGTAAAAAGACCGAATCTGTTGGAAGGGCTGCAAAGAGATACCCGGGTCATTGTTACCGGACCAAGTACCATGGCCGCCTTGCTCAACAGCTTGGCAATTGGCTTTCATACCTTGGCGATCGAAAAACGTTCCAGTGAAGTATGGGCCTTGCTGGGAGCAGTAAAAACCGAATTTGGCAAGTTTGGCGACATGCTGGAGAAAACCCATAAAAAATTGACAGAGGCCAGCCACAGTCTGGAGACCGCATCCCGCAAATCACGTACCATCGAAAAAAAATTACGACAAGTGCAGGACATCCCTCAAAGCGACCTGCAAAATCTATCAGACATGGACATTTTGGAAGCCGGGGAGGATAACAAAGAGAATGAATAACCGGGGCAACTATTTTCCAGCAAAATCCTAAAAATGAGACATATAGCTTTTAAAAGAGATAAAATAAAATATACAGCGAATATCGTAAAGCTGAAGGAGGCAAAAGGCAGTGAATAAAAAACGATGGTGGGCACTGGGCATATTTCTGGTATTGATCTTTGTATATATGAGCGGGTCATTTGCGGGTATCGAGGAAGAAAAGCAGGCGACAAGTGCTCTTACCAGGTACATCGGAGGAAATGAAGGCAACTGGAAAACAACCGTCTATCAGGAAGGCAGCGGGGGCAAGCTGGCCTTGTTGAAACTGGAAGGGGTCATCATGGAGAATAACGACAGCAGTATGGGCTTGACCAGCACATACAACCATCGTTATTTTCTCAAACAGCTTGAAGCGGCTTATGCCGACCCTTCTATCAAAGGGATCATCCTGCAATTGAATTCACCCGGCGGCGGAGTCTATGAAAGTGATGAAGTGTACCACCGTATCATGGAATTGAAAGCCCAATATAAAAAGCCGCTGGTCGTCTACATGAGCCAGCAGGCTGCTTCCGGTGCTTTTTATATTGCCATGGCGGCCGACAAGATATACGCCAACCGCAACACTTTGACCGGATCGATCGGTGTGATTATCAGCACGTATAATTTTAGTGAATTGGCGAAAAAAATAGGGGTGCAGGATGTTAGCTTTAAAAGTGCTGCCAACAAGGATTTGTTGAATCCCCTGCGACCGATTACGACTGAAGAACAGACGATTTTGCAGGGGATTGTCGATGAAAGCTATAACTACTTTGTGGACATCGTTGTTGAGGGGCGCCAGATGAATCGCGAAGAGGTTCTAAAATTGGCAGACGGCAGGATTTATTCAGGAGCGCAGGCCAAGCAATTGGGGCTGATCGATGAGTTGGGTTATTTGCAGGATGCCATTGAAGGAACAGCCAAGATAACCAAAACAAATGACCCTCAGGTCCTTTTATATGAAAATCCCGGTCCTGATTTTTTGAACTGGATCATGTCAGTGCGGGCCCCCGCCTTTGATTTAAAGGAGTTGAGCGAGCAGCTTCAGCAACAAAGCGCTCCGCAGATCATGTATTTATCTCATTGATAAAGGAGCAGCAACATGGATGAACAAAACCTTAATGCCAATGAAAACAATCCAACAACAACTACGTTAGATCATGAGCCCGAGCAATACTATCGAGTGGCTGGATTTTGGATCAGAACCCTGGCCTTTTTCATTGATTTGGGAGTAATTGCCTGTCTGAATGGCATTCTGTTTCATATTTTGGGGCCTGCGCAGACCGAGCATACTTCCGTCTACAAATTTATTCGTCTCAATGACCTGTTTCTAGGAATCACCGGCGCAGCCTATTTTATCATTATGACGCGTTATTTTCAGCAAACACTGGGCAAGATGATCGCCGGCATAAAAGTCATTCAGGCCGGTGACCAACCCTTGACATGGCAAGCCGTTGTTTTCCGGGAACTGGTGGCCAGAAGCCTTTCGCAAATGCTGGGCTTGTATCTGGGATATATCTTCTGCTGGTTTAACCGGGATAAGCAATGTCTGCATGATATGCTGAGTGATACCTGGGTCGTACATAGCTCACCCCGGACCGATTACAAGAGTGAATCGCTGCGTTATTCGCCCAAGCCCGCTTAATCAACGTGCTGTATATACTTTTCAAC
The DNA here is from genome assembly GCA_035447945.1 of Syntrophomonas sp. GTDB lineage: Bacteria > Bacillota > Syntrophomonadia > Syntrophomonadales > Syntrophomonadaceae > Syntrophomonas_B. Next base: position 25,474 of record DAOTHZ010000017.1, on the reverse strand, counting down.
ATTGAGTTCAGCCAATGCCTTTGAAAAAAATGAACCACTTGCAGTTGAATACATATCTTTGGCTCAGCCGGGAAAATTAATGGTAGCTGACGATAGATACTGTGTTTTACTGGAAAGGGGTGGAAAGGTGCAGAAAATCAAGTGTTCCGTTGCCAACTGTGCGTACAATGAGAATTAT
>DAOTHZ010000017.1:0-25196 GCA_035447945.1 Syntrophomonas sp. | reverse complement strand
AAAGGTGCAGAAAATCAAGTGTTCCGTTGCCAACTGTGCGTACAATGAGAATTATCAATGCAATGCCAAAGGGATTGAAGTAAATGCGCTGGGGGATGGACTGGCTAACAGCAGCGACGGCACCTGTTGCGAAACATTTGTGCCCAGGGAATATTAGCCAAATGAATCAAAAAGCCCGCTCAAGCGGGCTTTTTTGGCTGAACAAGGGGGGCGGAAGGCATTTAAAACTCGGCAGAGAGGAGCGTGCAACCGGCCAAAAAACTTTCCAAACGGTCCATTCCTTCCTGTATATTTTCCAGAGAATTGGCATAAGAGATACGGATATAACCTTCGCAATTGGCTCCGAAATCAATCCCGGGGGTCACCGCCAGATGTGCTTTTTCCAGGATTTCAAAAGCAAATTGGTAGGAATCACGGGTATATTTTTTTACGTTGGCCAGGGTATAGAAAGCCCCGGTAGGTTCGACTGCGGGAGCAATCCCCATTTTTCTTAAACGAGTCAGCAGGTATTGGCGTCTTTCATCATAAATGAGGCGCCTTTTCTCTACTACCTGTTCACAGTTCCGCAGTGCGATAATGGCAGCTTCCTGGGCAAAAGAGGAGGCGCAAATAAAGAGATTCTGCTGCAATTTCTGTAATGTTCGCATATAGGCAGGCGGAGCAATCAAGTAACCAAGACGCCAGCCAGTCATGGCATAAAGTTTGGAAAAGCCATTGATAACAAAAGCACGGTCTGTGTACTCAAGTATCGAGTGTTCCTGGCCGGCATAGACCAGACCGTGGTAGATTTCATCGGATACAATCATCTGCCCCGTATCGGCCAGAGATTGCAGCATTGCCGAAGGGTATACGACCCCGGTGGGATTGGAGGGGGAATTGACCAAGATGGCACGGGTAGACGGACGAATCAATTGACGGACTGTTTCCTGACGGTATATGAAACCGTCTTCTTCATAGACTGGTACCAATACCGATTTACCGTCTGTTAATCTGACAAAGTTGGGATAGCACGAATAGTATGGATCAGGCATGATGATTTCTTTGCCGCCTTCCAGCAAAACAGAAAAAATCATTAACATGGCGGGGGATGTACCGGAAGTGATCATGACCTGTTCCGGTGAAATTTTCACCCCGTATTTGCGCCAGTAATAACCGGCAATTTCTTCCCGCAGGGATAATTTGCCCAGGCTGTGGGTATAGTGTGTATCGTCCTCACGAATTGCTTTCAACGCCGCATCCTTCACTGCTTCCGGAGTAGAAAAATCAGGTTCACCGATTTCCAGATGGATCACATCTATTCCTTGCGCTTCCATGGATTGGGCTTTCTCCAATACATCCATGACAATGAAAGAAGTGATCCCTGCAAGCCGGGCAGGTATGGCTGGATTTTGCATGGCGAAACTCCTTTTGTTGCAACATTTTTATCATTATATAGTTTTATCATCGCTTTTCAAAGAGTGGGTCAACATCTTCAACCGGATGTTTAAGGCGGCACATTTATGTAAAAGCTAAGCTCACCATAAACAGATTGAATACGACAAGCACTTGCCAGTCAGTCAGGGGGCAAGAATAAACATTGAAATATGTAGTTAAAACCATAGGAATATTGATGGCCGCGATTCTATTGCTGGGTTTGTTGAAATCCCAGTTGTATGCAATACAGACATTTACCCAGGAAGATTCGGAAATGTCGCGGGTTATTTATGTGGTGGACAGCAATCTTAATAAAAGACTGATCACTCACGCCGACACCGGCGGAAAAAAACGGCTGGCTCTCACCTTTGATGACGGACCAGATCCTTTGTATACCGGTGCAGTGCTGGAAATCCTGCAAAAATTCGACGTGCAGGCAACCTTTTTTGTCGTAGGTGAAAACGCTGCTGCCCATCCTGAGCTGATTCAGCAGGAAATTGAGGCGGGTCATGAAATTGAGAACCATACCTATACCCATGCTGATTTGAGTCTGGCTGATACTGCAGGGACAGAAGCGGAAATCCAAAAAACCGATCAGCTGCTGTCAGTTATGCTGGGCAGGAAAAGCAAGTATTTTCGGCCGCCCAAAAAGCTGTTTCGGCCGGAAACGGTTGAAATCGCCGAGCGTAACGGTTATCAAACCGTTTTATGGACCATCTGCGTGGAAAATGCCCGTTCGCCAACGCCTGCAGCGATGGCTAAAAGAGTCATTGAGGCAGCCCGTCCAGGGATGATCATTCTGGCACATGACGGCAGATTGGATCGCCGCCAAACCCTGTTGGCCCTGCCCATCATCATTGACGCCTACCAAAAGCAAGGTTATCAATTTGTCACCCTGGACGAACTGCTCCAGACAATCGATGCTTGAGACTCAGTTACAGCATTTCAGTCAGCTTCTGTAATGGAAGCTGATATTTTTAGGTTATGAACGCGGCAAGGACTTTTGCCGGGCCAATCATACCAACCCGGCAAACCGTTGATGAATGGAATAAAATAATAATTATCAGAATTTCATGGTAAATGGATGAAGAAAGGTAAAAACTTTTTAACGAGATACGCTAGAATAGAATCAGATGATTCATCATAGCAGTAGGAGGTAGTAATATGGACAAGATCGAAGTGAAATTCAAAAAACTGGTATCCTGGGCGAAATTGCCTGAATATGAGACACGGGGGGCAGCAGGCTGTGATTTGGCCATTGCCATTCAGGAAGAAATTATCCTTTATCCCAATGAGGTTCGAAGTTTTCCTACTGGGTTTGCCATGATGATCCCCAAAGGATATGAGGCTCAGATTCGCAGCCGGGCGGGCATGGCCGGCAAGGGGATTGTAGTTGCCAATGCTCCCGGTACGATTGACTGTGAGCACACCGGAGAAGTGAAAATACTGCTGCTGAATATTACTGACAAGCCGCTGCGCATCCTACCCGGACAAAAAGTGGCGCAGATGGTGTTTGCTCCTGTGGTGCAGGCCAGCTTTTCGGAAGGATCCTGATGGCATTGGTCAGCTCCCATGAAAGGCCAGCGACTTCTTCTGCGTATTGAGTTTTATAGAAAACGAAACGATGGGGAGGGTCAGGGATGGCTAAAAACAAGACCAAAATGGCATCATTTCTGTTTGTGTTGCTGTTGATTATGCTGGGGGTGCTGGCGGGGACCGCTTTGTTTCCGGAAAAACAGAACCCGGTTGCGGTTGCTCGAGCAGACAAGGAATTGCCAGTGGTGGGTTCCTGGGAAAACCTGCGCATTTTGTTGGAACAATATGAACAAAAAAACGCTTATATGTACCGGGAGATGGCGGTGGACGAAAGCATTCCGACCAATATGAAAAGTCAAGCCGCCATGCCTGCAGCAGGTCAGGCAGATGATTACTCAGCTACCAACGTACAGGTTGAAGGAGTGGACGAGGGCGATCAGGTAAAAACAGACGGGCAATATATTTATCAAATCAACCATAACCAGGTGCAAATTATCAAAGCTGTTCCGGTTGAACAAATGGAAATCATCAATACAATCAGATTTAATGACCAAAATTTTAGTCCGGTTGAAATATATATTGACGGAGATTATTTGATTGTAATAGGAAATACTTATATACCGGAGCCTGTCTATCCGGTTGATCAATCCCAGCTGCGCATGAAGTCAGCTGCCATGCCGCCCTATTATCACCGTAACGCATCTTTATGCCGAACGATTGTCTATGATATGAAGGATAAACGAAATATCAGCCAAATCCGGAGACTGGTTCTGGAAGGCAGTTATCTGACCTCGCGTCTCGTAGATTCAAAACTATATCTGCTCAGCAATTGTCATGTGGATTACTATTCCATACAAAAAGGTCTGGAAACGACCCCTATGTGCAAGGATACTATCAAAGCCGATCGGTTTGATGTACAGGATATCAAGACGATTCGCTATTTTCCGGACTGCATAACCCCCAATTATTTGGTCGCCGGTGCAATCGATTTGCAACAGATGGATAAACCTGCCGCAATCAATACCTACCTGGGTGGCGGTGAAAACGTTTACGCTTCGACCCAAAACCTTTATGTAGCAGCCAGTCAATATTTCAATAATGTTATCCGTTCCACCTTGAGTACAGCGCCTGCAAGTCCGGCAGATACAACAACGAAAATTTTCAAATTTAAGATGAAGGACGCCCAAATGCAGTATGCAGGAGAAGGGCAGGTGCCGGGCACCATATTGAACCAGTTTAGCATGGACGAATACAACGATACCTTTCGCATTGCCACCACTTATGGAGATGTGTGGCGCGATGACCAATACACATCACAGAACAATGTATATATGCTTGACCGCGATTTGAAACTCATCGGTCAAATTGAAAACATTGCACCCGGGGAAAGAATTTACTCCACTCGTTTTATGGGCCATCGAGCCTACATGGTAACTTTTAAAGACGTCGACCCATTTTTTGTTTTGGATCTGACTGATCCGGCCCAGCCCAAAATACTGGGCAAATTAAAAATTCCCGGCTATAGTGACTATCTGCATCCCTATGACGAAAACCATATCATTGGATTCGGCAAGGAAACCATCGAATTGTCAGGCTACAATGAGAAGAGTATGGCTTTTTATCAAGGATTGAAAATTGCTGTTTTTGATGTAACTGATGTCAATCAGCCGGTGGAAATGAGCAAAGTAGTAATTGGCGACCGGGGCAGTGATTCGGAGCTTTTGCGCAATCACAAGGCATTGCTGTTCTCGCGAGAAAAGAATTTACTGGCACTGCCGGTGACGGTCATGGAGATTGGACAAAAGAATGCAAAACAGAATAATGCCAATATTCCTGAATATGGAAGATTTTCCTTCCAAGGTGCCTATGTATATCATATAGACTTGCAGCAAGGGCTGCAGTTCAAAGGCAGGATTACCCACCTCGACCAGGATGATTATTTGAAAGCGGGAAATTACTGGGACAATCCTGATAAAAGCATTAACCGTATTTTATACATTGGAGATGCGCTCTATACTTTGTCGCCGGCGATGATTAAAGCGAATCAAATGGATTCGCTGCAGGAAAAACAAGTATTGCGGCTGCAATAAACAAACTGTGAACTTTGTATAATATAATAATACCAACAAATTGGGCTCACTTTTCGTGAGCCCGATGTTTGTTCACGGAAGGTTAATCCTGCGGACCGTCTTCCCAATATTTTCTGGCCATGCGCAGGGCGTAACCACCCAAAAACAAACCGTTGACAAAGGCCATGGGTACCATTAGATTTTCGAATTTCATGGATGATTTTCTCTGCAAAATATATCCCTCCTTTATAGAGATAGCTTTTGCAAAATCTGTTTGGTTTATGGCCGGTTAAATTTTACAAAGCAGCAAAATAGCATAAACTATGTCAATAATATCATTCGATTACAATTTATTTTTTATTTTTCGGCATACATATGATTTCTTTGATTTGCGTGGCAAAAAAATGCGTCGAATGGGCAGGTCTTACCACGATCGCGGCATCTGCGCCGGCAACTGTTCCCCCGATTGCGATCACATCCTGCCCGTAAGGAATCATCCCTGCATCCAGTGCCATACAGCTGGTTTCCACGGCAACTTTAATCCCCTGGCCAAACATTCTCAGCGTTGAAGCCACGATTTCGGCTGGATAGACTCCTTTAAACTGATAGCGCAAGGCCCGGTCAATACCGGCCAGAAGATGTGCGGTAGTCAGCACCGGAACGCCGTGGGCATTAAAAAATGCGCGGTTTTCGGGCAACATTTCATCCACACCTGGTTCCGCAAAGCCGACCACATGACTTACACAGACCATCTTTTTTTCCTGAACCAGCGCATACAACTCCCGGGCTGTTGCGCCGCTGCAGGAAGCCACGACGAAATGAGTGATGCTTAACTCGTTGCTTCGTTTGACTGCCAATTGCAGCGTTTCTCGGGTATTATCAGAACCGGGCATTTCCCATAACATTTCTCTCACCTCATAATAGTTTTTTTATTATGCGTATATTCTACCCGATTTCTATTTTTTACGGCAATCTGCCCAAAATCAATCAAAGTGCAAGATTTGCTATCCCCTCGCCAAAATGGTACATTACATATGGATTGAGATTATTAATAGATTAGGGGAAAAGCATGAAAAACAACAACGGCTATTATACTAAACAAGTGTTGCAGCAAAGAGCCGAAGAAATAAACAATTATATCGACAGCAACTGGGGCAAACTCCTGTTGTTGGAAATATTTGAAGAAAACCCACTGGATTTACGGGAAAATTTCCTGGAAGGTTTGGGAAGCTTGTACAGCCCGCAGATGGCCAGCTATTTCCAATTGATAAATGAAGAATACGGTTTGGAATATGGGGTTCTCTGCCAGCGCATCTTAAACAAATACCGGCTGGCCGGAATTAAAACCGCGGATGAAGCAACCTTTGACTATTCATTCTATAAAGCCTATGTAAGCTGTAGCCGTCATACCGGGCGTATCAGTTTGGATGTAGCCTGGTACAAGGATCAGGGAAACCTATACGTGGAATGCTTTTTCCTGACTTTCAATCCGGACGGGATCTACAGCCTGTTTGTGGTCGAGGATATCGCCCAATCGCAGTATGAAAAGGATCATGGATTGATGGCCGACATAACTGAAATTGATTATTCGGAAGCCTGTTATTTGATAGCCGAGGCCTACAAATTAAATGTTCGCTATATGAGCCGTCCTGCTTTGGGCAAGTTTATTTACCAGCGTTATTTGGACGAACCGCTGGAGTTGACAGCGGACCAGGTCCAAAATTTGAACAAAAGGATTTCGGCCCGCTTGGCTCCCCGTCAACTTGGCAACAGTCTTTTTCATGCTTTGCGCTACAAGGATTATAATTATCTGCTGTCGATTCTGGATACGCAGCTGATTTCCGGAAAACTATTCTATCAATTTAAAGAAGCCATAAATCCCGGCGCTTTTATCATGGAAGGACAAGTCGAAGAAGCCAGGGCATCCGGTGAGCATGCTCACCTACGTGCTTTTTCGGTCATTCTTCAAGAGCGGGAAGTTTACAAGAGTGAATACAAGATTGCGTTAAAAAGAGATCCACAAGGCTATTGGTCCATCATAGATATCAAACAGGTCAGCCATCAGCTGATCGACCCTGAATCGGTTTGGAATCCTTTTGCATTGCAGGTTTTTTGCCGGGTTTATGAAATCACGGAAATGGATGAGCTTTTCGATGTCCTGGACCGGGTGGAAAATATACGTGAAGTGGAAGAACTCCCTTATGGGATTCATATGCGGCTTACTTGTTATGAAGACGATTTTAACCATGGGGTCTCTTTCATGACCGGGGTGATCGCTGACTTGATCATCAATATGGATGAATTTGTAATCATCTCCCAGGAGCAGGAAGTGGTTGACCAGTTTCATAAAATCTTTTGTGAGGGGTCATATCCTTTTCTGGTCCAAAGAGGCGAATATGAGATTACGCTGGCTGATGCCTATCGTTTTCTGAGCGGACAGTACAACAATTTTGAAGATATCCTGCTGGGTGATGAAAATGATTTGGTTTATGAAGATGGGATGCGCTTTGTTTCCGTCAGGTACTTTGTCAAGGATCGAACCAAGGTATTGCACAGATTGGAAAAGCTCAACGCCGAAACCATAGAAACATATGATGACATCAAGATTTATTATGAACTGGATGATGGCTTTGATCCGGCTAATTTTAGGGCAGAATATATGATGGGCAGCAATTGGCTGACCGTTTCTGCTTTCGGAGAAAAGGAGATGAACTACATCCGTCAGGGTTTTGAGGAAAATATGTATGAGGCTTTGGAGTTTGACGGGTTGGAAGTCAGAGAAGAAGGATTGTTCAGCATTCTGGATATGGAAGTCAAGAAACGATATCCTGATCTGGAAGCAACCCTGAAGGAAATGTACCTCAACAAATGGTATCATTCTCATTTGCATGGCTTGCGGGGGATGAGTCCTTCGGAAGCATGTCAGAGTGAGGAAGGGACGAGACTTTTGTGGTCCATGCTGAAAAAAATCAAACTAAAGGAAAAGAAACGGCAGATGAACGGTTTCAGTTATCGAATCGGGGTAAAGGAATATCTGCGTAAAATTGATTTGAGAAAATGAGAAAAAACTTAAAAATATATTGACATATAGGAAAGCTTTCAAATATACTCAATAGAAATCAATTATTCGGCGATGATGGAAAATGGTCTGAAAAACGGATTGATTGCAGAGAACCGGGGCAGCTGAAAACCGGTATCAATGTTTACAGACTTGCTCATTCCGGAGTTGCGATCTGAAAAGCCTGATAAGCCCAGTAGGTGATGCCGGACGAAAAAGTCCGTTACCAAGTTAGCCAATCGCAAAGGTTGGCTCCAAGTGGTCGCAGACAAAGCGTTCCTGCGACAAACAGGGTGGTACCGCGGGAATATCTCTCGTCCCTGAATAGGACGAGAGGTTTTTTTATATCCTTTTTTAAGATATTGAGAATATTCTGAAATAACCCGCTGTGGTATTGAAGGTTGCGAAGGGATGGTTTTAATGAAAAGCAAAATCGTTAAAGAAGGTTTGGAAAAAGCGCCTCATCGGTCTTTGTTTAAAGCACTCGGAATAACAGATGAAGAAATGAAGCGCCCCTTTATTGGCGTTGTGAATTCCTGGAACGAAATCGTCCCCGGACACATTAATCTAGATAAAATTTCCGACGCCGTCAAAGCTGGCATTAGAATGGCTGGAGGGGTTCCTTTTGAGTTCCATACGATTGCGGTTTGTGACGGAATTGCCATGAATCATATCGGCATGAAATATTCGCTGGGCAGCCGTGAGTTGATTGCCGATTCAGTGGAAATTATGGCTATCGCCCATGCTTTTGATGGTCTGGTTTTTATCCCCAACTGCGATAAAGTCGTACCGGGAATGTTGATGGCGGCCGCACGTTTAAACATACCTTCCATTTTTATTAGCGGCGGGCCCATGCTGGCAGGTAACATGGCGGAGAAAAAAGTCAGTGTTACCCAGGTGTTTGAAGGGGTCGGGGCTGCTGCCAGCGGGAAAATCAATACAGAAGAACTGTCCCGATTGGAGGAAAATGCCTGCCCCAGCTGTGGATCATGTTCGGGCATGTTTACCGCCAACTCCATGAACTGTTTGACCGAGGCTCTGGGAATGGGTCTGCCAGGCAATGGCACTATCCCAGCGGTTTACTCGGAACGGATTCGCCTGGCCAAGACTGCCGGCGCGAAGATATTGGAACTGGTGGAAAAAGACTTGCGCCCGGCTGACATCATGAATGCGGCAGCATTTCACAATGCCATGAGTTTGGATATGGCGATCGGCTGTTCAACCAATTCCGTGCTCCACCTGATGGCCATCGCCAATGAAGCTGGGGTTCCGATTTCATTACAGAAATTTAATGAGCTCAGTGCAGTTACTCCACATTTATGCAAGATCAGTCCCGCCGGTAATCATCATATGGAGGATTTATACCGGGCTGGAGGCGTTCAGGCGCTGTTTAACGAACTCGATAAAAAAGGGTTGATCCATTGTAATGCCATGACGGTTACGGGAGCCAGTGTGGGAGACAACATAAAAACTGCTCCGGTGCTTGATTATTCTGTTATTCGTTCCGTAAACAAGCCTCATAGTGAAAGCGGCGGTTTATCCATCCTGTTTGGGAATTTGGCCCCGGAAGGAGCGGTTGTCAAGAAGGGTGCGGTAGATCCCGAAATGTTGCAACATCAGGGGCCGGCCCGGGTATTTGAATCGGAAGAGGAAGCGGTTGAAGCAATTCTTGCTAACAAAATAAAGGCCGGGGATGTCATTGTTATTCGTTACGAAGGACCCCGCGGAGGTCCGGGGATGAGAGAGATGCTTACCCCCACTTCCACCATCGCCGGCATGGGGTTGGATAAAGAAGTAGCCTTGATTACCGATGGACGTTTTTCCGGTGCCACCCGGGGGGCATCGATTGGTCACGTATCCCCCGAAGCGGCTGCCGGTGGAAACATTGCCTTGATTGAGGAAGGGGATCTGATTCGAATAGATATTCCGGCGCTAAAGCTGGAACTATTGGTGGAAGACGATGTTCTGGAAGCCAGACGGGCAAGCTGGCAGGAACCGGAGTTAAAAATCAAAACTGGATATATGAAGCGCTATGCGCAGATGGTTCAATCAGCCAGTACCGGGGCAGTATTTGTAAAATAAAACTTTCCGGTCAGGAACAAACGATTTTAGCGGGCCATCAATCAGCCCGCTATTATTAATTATTCCTGTTTTTTAAAACACAGGAGAAAAAATTAAATATAAGCCAAGAAAAATAAGATATTCAACTATAAACATTCAAATAAGCTATTTTATAGGTAAGAGGTGATAGATGTGAAGTTAAGAGGTGCTGATATTTTACTGCGTTGTCTGCAAGCCGAGGGAGTTGAAGTTGTGTTTGGCTATCCGGGGGGGCAGGCCATAACCATTTATGATGCTCTGTACAACTCACCGCTCAAGCACGTATTGGTCCGTCATGAACAAGGCGCGGCCCATGCTGCGGATGGTTATGCAAGAGTTACCGGTAAAACCGGAGTTTGCATTGCGACTTCCGGTCCCGGGGCAACCAACCTGGTAACCGGCATAGCCAATGCTTATATGGATTCCATCCCCATGGTGGTTATTACCGGTCAGGTGCCAACCCATATGATCGGGCGGGATGCTTTTCAGGAGGCTGATATCACAGGGATCGTTATGCCCATCACCAAACACAGTTTTCTGGTAGAACGCACCGAGGACGTTGCCCAAGTGGTTAAGGAAGCTTTTTACATTGCCAATACCAACCGCCCTGGACCGGTATTGATCGATTTGCCCAAGGATACAATGGAAAGAGAAATAGAGTTCGATGGGCCGGCTAAAGAAATGAACATTCGCGGCTATCGCGTTTTGAAAGGTTATAACACGGGGCAGGTGCTCACTGCTGCTGATTTAATCAATTCTGCCCGAAGACCAGTGATATATGCCGGTGGTGGCGTTGTTGCCTCGAATGCAGCCGATGAACTGCTGGCGGTGGCCGAGAAAATGCAGATACCGGTTACAACAACGTTAATGGGTATGGGTGCGTTCTCCGGTTATCATCACTTATATCTAGGTATGCTGGGTATGCATGGTACTCGTTATGCCAATTACGCCATCGGGGAATGCGATGTCTTGCTCGCTATTGGGGTTCGGTTTGATGATCGGGTTACCGGTAAAATCGCGGAGTTTGCTCCTCATGCCAAAGTGATTCATATGGACATAGATGCGGCGGAAATTGGCAAGAATGTTTGTGTTGATGTTCCTATTGTAGGTGATGTCAAAGAGATTCTACAGGGATTGCTGCCGCGCCTCGTTCCTGCAGGAAATCTTCGGGAATGGCATGAAACCATTGAAAGATGGAAAGACGAAAACCCGCTTTCCTATGCAGGCTCAGTTGAAGGCCGCATTCCGCCACAACATATCATTGAAAAAATTAGTGATTTGACCAATGGAGAAGCAATCATCACCACGGAAGTCGGCCAGCATCAAATGTGGGCAAGTCATTATTACAAGTTCCGCCATCCCCGTAGTTTTGTAACTTCCGGCGGGCTTGGAACTATGGGGTTTGGATTTCCCGCTGCCATAGGTGCCAAGGTAGCCCGGCCCGACTTGCCGGTTATTGACATTGCCGGAGATGGCAGCATACAAATGAATATCCAGGAACTGGGCACGGCTGTACAGCACAAACTGCCCGTCATTATCTGCATTCTCAATAATCAATATCTTGGTATGGTACGTCAGTGGCAGACTCTTTTTTACGGTGAACGCTACTCCCATACTGATATGACCTGTCAGCCTGATTTTGTAAAACTGGCGGAAGCATATGGCGCAGTGGGGATGAGGGTGAAATGTATAGAAGAGGTCGACGAAGCGCTGCAAAAGGCCTTGCAGGTCACTGACGGGCCGGTCATCATAGACTTCTGGGTGGATCGAAATACCAATGTATATCCCATGGTACCTCCCGGAGAAGCGCTCAACAATATGCTGGGGGGTGAAGTGGATGGCTAAACATACTCTGTCGGTAACCGTTGAAAACAGGCCGGGCGTATTAACCAAAGTTGCTACTTTGTTTCGCCGTCGGGGATACAATATTGACAGTTTGACCGTGGGTCGGACCGAATCACCTGATATCTCCCGCATGACCATTGTGGTTGAAGGAGACGACAGAATCATCGAACAGGTCAACAAACAACTTCACAAATTGGTAGAAGTCATCAAAATCATTGATATTACCCAGGAAAAAGCGGTAGAAAGAGAATTATCCATGTTCAAGGTCAGAGCGGACAATACCGTTCGCGCAGAAATTGTCCAGATTGTTGATATTTTCCGGGCCAGAATTGTGGATATCGGCAAGAATTCGCTGATAATTGAAGTAACCGGGGATGAAAACAAAATTGATGCGATCGAAGAGTCGCTGCGACCTTTTGGCATCATTGAAATGGTGCGGACCGGCAAAGTAGCCATGGTTCGCGGTAATAAATAAAGAATTTTAAGGAGGATATTGGAAATGGCGAAGATGTATTATGATGCGGATGCAAATCTGGAGCTTTTAAAGGGAAAAACCGTAGCGGTGATGGGATTTGGCTCGCAAGGACATGCACAGGCCCAAAACCTGCATGAGAGCGGTGTAAACGTTGTGGTTGGACTGCGCAAACCCTTTAATGAAGCCAGTCAGGCAGAATGGGATCGGGTTATTGCCGCCGGCATCCAGCCCATGACGGTAGCTGAAGCTGCCCGGCAGGGTGATATTATCCAGATCCTTCTTCCCGATGAAGCCCAGGCCAAAGTATATAGAGAAGAAATTGCCCAGTATTTGACGGAAGGAAAAGCACTGGTGTTCTCCCATGGCTTCAACATTCATTTTGGCCAAATCGTTCCTCCGGCCAATGTCGATGTCTTCATGATTGCGCCTAAAAGCCCAGGTCATCTGGTGCGCAGTGAGTATGTAAAGGGCGCCGGAGTGCCTGCCCTGATAGCCATCCAACAGAACTACACCGGGCAAGCCAAAGAGTTGGCGTTGGCCCATGCCAAAGGCATCGGGGCAACCCGCGCCGGAGTATTGGAAACAACTTTCCAGGAAGAAACCGAAACCGATCTCTTTGGCGAACAATGTGTACTGTGCGGCGGGGTTACCCAACTTGTGAAAACCGGTTTTGAAACCTTGGTGGAAGCAGGATATCAGCCGGAAATCGCTTATTTTGAATGCTTCCATGAACTAAAGCTGATCGTTGACCTGATGTATGAGGGCGGCATGAGCAACATGCGCTATTCCGTATCCGATACAGCGGAGTGGGGAGATTACATTACCGGCCCCAAGGTTATCGGCGAAGAAGCACGTTATGCCATGCAAGAGGCACTGGCAGAAATCCAGGACGGAAAATTTGCCAAGGAATGGCTGCTGGAAAACCAGGTGGGCCGTCCGCAGTTCAATGCACTTAAGAGACAGGGTCGGGAACATTTGATTGAAAAGGTAGGCGCTGAATTGCGTGCCATGATGCCTTGGTTAAAGTCCGGCAATGCCTTGGTCAAAGAAAACAAATAGGGAGTAACCCTTCACAAATACAAGCAGAGGTTTTGATAATCATGAGTGACAAAAACAGGATCTATCTTTTTGATACTACCCTGAGGGATGGCGAGCAGTCTCCCGGGGTCAGCCTCAATGTAGAAGAAAAGGTGGAAATCGCCCAACAACTAGCCCGTCTGGGGGTGGACATCATCGAAGCCGGATTTCCCATTGCCTCCCCCGGTGATTTCCAGGCGGTCAAAACGATTGCCCGCAACGTCAAAGGGCCGGTCATTGCCGGATTGTGCCGTGCTACCCGGGCTGATATCGATCGTACCTGGGAAGCAGTGAAGTATGCGGAAAATCCGCGTATACATACTTTCCTGGCCAGCTCCGACATTCATCTTCAATACAAACTGCAGAAGAGCCGGGAAGAAGTACTGGCCCAAGCTGTGGAGGCGGTGAAATATGCCCGTCAGTATTGCTCTGATGTGGAGTTTTCAGCGGAAGATGCGACCCGCAGTGATCTGGACTATTTGGTACAGTTGGTGGAAGCAGTCATAACGGCGGGTGCCAAGGTCGTAAACTTGCCAGATACAGTGGGCTATACGGTCCCTGATGAGTTTGGGCATTTTATGAAAACTGTTATTGATCGCGTTCCAAATAGTGATCAGGCTATCTTTAGTGTTCATTGTCACGATGACCTGGGTCTGGCCGTTGCCAATTCGTTGGCCGGCGTGTACAATGGTGCGCGGCAAATCGAGTGCGCCGTCAATGGAATCGGCGAACGAGCCGGCAATGCCTCTTTGGAAGAGATTGTTATGGCTTTGTACACCAAGCATGCGTTTTATCAGAAAGAGGTCAATGTAAAATATGAGGAAATTTATCGCACCAGCCGCCTGGTGAGTACCCTGACCGGTATGGTGGTGCAGCCTAACAAGGCGATTGTGGGCAGCAACGCTTTCTCACATGAATCGGGCATCCATCAGGATGGTGTGCTCAAAGAACGTACGACCTACGAGATCATGAGTCCTGAACTGGTGGGCGTCTTTAAAAACAATCTGGTGCTGGGCAAACACTCCGGACGTCACGCTTTCAAGGCACGCATGATGGAGCTCGGCTATGATCTGAGCGACGAAGAATTACAGCGAGCCTTTGAAAAATTCAAGGATCTGGCTGACAAGAAAAAGGAAATCAGCAACGAGGACATTGAGGCTTTGATCAAGGATCAAGGGCGCTCTATTCCGGAGCGTTTCAGTCTGGAATATCTGCATATCTCCAGTGGCACCAACATGATCCCTACCGCCACGGTCAGATTGCGTATTGATAACATGCCTTTTGAATCTGCAGCGACCGGTTCGGGTCCGATGGAAGCAGCTTGTCATGCAGTCGACAAGATTACCGATATCTATGGAAAGCTACTGGAATATAAGCTGCATGCTGTTACAGGCGGCAAAGATGCGCTGGGAGAAGTACTCTCCAAGGTGGAGATTGAAGAAAAAATTTACAATGGCAGAGGCCTCAGTACAGATATCATTGAGGCCAGTGTCAAATCATATATTCATGCCATCAACAAATTTTATTATGAACAACAACTGGAAAACAGTCAGCAAAATTAATCGTTAGTGCAAAAAGGAGGAGCCCTAATGGGAATGACCATCAGTCAGAAGATTCTAGCAGCCCATGCAGGCAGAGAATATCTTGAGCCGGGCGAGTTGATCAACTGTAAACTGGACCTGGTCCTGGGCAACGATGTCACTGCCCCGGTTGCTATTTCTGAGTTTAACCGGCTCGGTCTGCAAGAAGTATTTGATCAGGAGCGGGTGGTACTGGTTCCCGATCATTTTATGCCCGCCAAGGATATAAAGTCGGCCGAACAAGCCAAAACAGTGCGTGATTTTGCGCGTGGGTTTAACATAAAGAATTATTTTGAAATCGGCGCAATGGGAATCGAACATTGTCTTTTGCCGGAACAAGGACTGGTGGGACCTGGGGACTTGGTCATAGGGGCTGATTCGCATACCTGTACGTATGGTGCGCTGGGGGCATTTGCTACCGGGGTTGGCTCAACGGATATGGCCGCTGCCATGGCGACCGGAGAAGCCTGGTTTAAAGTGCCGGAAAGCATCAAGTTTGTCTATTATGGGAAAAAGCCCCAGTGGGTCGGCGGCAAGGATTTTATCCTGCGGGCCATTGGTGACATCGGAGTGGACGGGGCCCGCTATATGTCAATGGAGTTCTGCGGCGAAGCAATTTCCAACCTGTCTATTGACAACCGTTTTACCATGGCCAACATGGCTATCGAAGCCGGCGGCAAAAACGGCATCATTGCGCCGGATGACATCACTTTGGCTTATGTCAGGGGCAGGGCCCAAAGACCCTATACGTTATATCAATCAGATCCGGATGCAGTTTACGCAGAAGTGAAGGAATACGATGTATCCCAAATGGAGCCTTTGGTGGCTTTTCCACATTTGCCGGAAAACACCCGTCCGGTCAGTGAAGCAACCGATGTATTGATCGATCAGGTCGTGATCGGATCTTGTACCAACGGCAGAATCGAAGATCTGCAAACAACAGCAGCCATTCTCAAAGGACACAAGGTTCATCCGGAAATGCGGGTGATTATTTTCCCCGGCACCCAGGAAATCTATCTGGAAGCATTGCGTCGTGGATACATTGAAACCTTTGTTGAAGCTGGAGCGGTTGTCAGCACCCCTACCTGCGGACCGTGTCTGGGAGGACATATGGGAATCCTGGCCAAAGGAGAAAGGGCCCTGGCAACAACCAATCGAAATTTTGTAGGACGTATGGGACATCCGGAAAGTGAAGTGTATTTGTGCAATCCGGCCGTGGCAGCGGCCAGTGCCATCAAGGGAAGAATCACCGCTCCCTGGGAAATATAAAGAATGAAAAACGTAACCGGGGCGGATGTTATGAGTTTGAACCAGGAGGATTGTTTTTATGAAGTTTAATGGACAGGTTTACAAGTTTGGCAATGACATCGATACCGATGCGATCATCCCGGCGAGATATCTTAATACGTTTGATCCAGACGAATTGGCCCGGCATTGCATGGAGGATGCTGATCCTGCTTTTCCGCAAAAAGTAAAAGCGGGCGATATCATCGTGGCGGAAAAGAACTTTGGCTGCGGCAGTTCCCGCGAGCATGCCCCCATCGCCATCAAAGCCGCCGGCGTATCCTGCGTGATTGCCAAATCGTTTGCCCGGATCTTCTACCGCAATGCTGTCAATATTGGCCTGCCCATTTTGGAGTCAGCCGAAGCGGTTGATTCCATTCAGGAAGGGGATCAGTTGGAAGTAGAACTGGAGACCGGCAGGATTTTGAATTTGAGGACCGGAGACAGCTATCAGGCTGTACCTTTCCCGGAATTCATGCGCCAGATCATGGACAAAGGCGGTTTGATTGAATACGTACGGGATAAAATCGCCGAATAAAATCGGTCTATGGCATTACAATGGCTTGGAAGGAGATAAATTTGATGTATAAAATTGCAGTTTTGCCAGGTGACGGAATAGGTGTGGAAATTGTACCCGAAGCCATCAAAGCATTGCAGGCGGTGGGAGAAAAATATGGTCACCAGTTTCAATTTACAGAAGCGTTGGTGGGCGGCGCAGCCTATGACGCGGTGGGCCATCCGCTGCCCGCAGAAACCCTGCAGATTTGCCGGCAAGCAGATGCCGTTTTGCTGGGAGCCATTGGCGGGCCCAAATGGGAAAAGCTGCCGGTCCATTTACGTCCCGAAGTAGGGGCGCTGTTGCCCTTGCGCAAGGAACTTGGTCTTTATGCCAATCTGCGGCCTTGTTTTTTGTTCCCCGGCTTGACCCATGCTTCCACTTTGAAAGAAGAGGTTATCACCGGGGTTGACTTGATTGTGATTCGGGAGCTGACGGGCGGCCTCTATTTCGGAGAAAAATCCCGGGAAAAGACCGACGAAGGTGTCAAAGCCACCGATATTCTGAGTTATTCAACCTATGAAATCGAACGCATTGTGCGCTACGCCTATGAAGTGGCTCGCAAACGCAACCATAAATTGTGTTCAGTCGATAAAGCCAATGTGATTGAAACGTCCCGACTGTGGCGGGAAACCGTGACCGAGCTGGCCAAAGAATATCCGGATGTGGAAACATCGCATATGTATGTAGACAATTGCGCCATGCAGCTAATCCGCAACCCCAAACAGTTTGATGTAATCGTAACGGAAAACATGTTTGGTGACATTCTAACCGATGAAGCTTCCATGCTGACCGGATCCATCGGCATGCTGCCCAGTGCCTCCATCGGAGGAGAAGTCGGGCTTTATGAGCCTTCCCATGGCAGCGCTCCTGATATTGCCGGTCAGAATAAAGCCAATCCGCTGGCCACAATACTGTCTGCGGCCATGCTGCTCAGATATTCGCTGAATTTGGAAAAAGAAGCCCAAATCATTGAGAAAGCTGTTAGTGTTGTCATTGAGAAGGGTTATCGCACTCCGGATCTGCTGGAAGACGGTTGTATTCCGGTTGGCACTGATGAAATGGGTGATCTGGTTGTACGCCAGATAAAAAGTTTGTAATAGAAAAATGTCAAGTAAGGTTGGGGAGGAAACTTCATTGGGAATACGATGTTAGACGTTACGATTTATGACACTACCCTCCGGGATGGCGCACAGGGAGAAGGGATTTCCTTTTCCTTGGACGACAAAATGAAAATTGCCCGCAAACTTGATTACCTTGGCATTTCCTATATTGAGGGCGGATGGCCGGGAAGTAATCCCAAAGATTTGGAGTTTTTTCAGGCCATGCGGGATTATCAGTGGCAGCATGCCCAATTGACTGCCTTCAGTTCTACCCGCAAAGCGGGGGTTAACGTCCGGCAGGACAGTAATGTCAAAGCGCTGCTTGAATCCGGCGTGCAAGTTGCCACGATTTTTGGCAAGGCTTGGGATTTTCATGTCTTGAAAGCGTTGGAAACGACTTTGGAAGAAAATTTGTCCATGGTCAGGGATACTATTGTTTACTTAAAGGAATGCGGATTGCAGGTGTTTTTTGATGCCGAACATTTTTTTGACGGTTTTAAAAACAATCCCGAATATGCGCTGCAAGTACTGGAAACGGCGGCTCGGGCCGGGGCTGAATGCTTGGTATTGTGTGATACCAATGGCGGCAGTCTGCCTTGGGAGATCAGCGGCATCATCGACCAGGTCAAACAGAGAATCAGCGCCCCGCTAGGGATTCATAACCATAATGATTCGGCCTGCGCGGTCAGCAATTCACTGATTGCCGTACAACAAGGTTGCGTGCAGGTGCAAGGCACCATCAACAGTTATGGCGAACGCTGTGGCAATGCTGATTTGATTTCCATTATTCCCAATCTGGAATTAAAAATGAACAAAAGATGCCTGCCGGTGGGCGGACTCAAACATTTAACCGAAGTCGCCCATTACATTGCCGAGGTTGCCAACATGCCCAGCAGCAACAGTCAGCCTTTTGTTGGCCATGGGGCCTTTGCTCACAAGGGAGGTATTCATGTGAATGCCCTGCTCAAGGACGCGTTGACCTATGAACACATCGATCCTGAGCAAGTCGGCAATCATCGCCGGGTTCTGGTGTCAGAATTATCGGGACTCTCCAACCTTCTTTACAAGGCCCGGGAATTAAATCTCGATGTCAACAGTTATAATGCGGAGACCCGTAAAGTAATCAAACAGATCAAGGAACTGGAAAATGAAGGTTTTCAGTTTGAAGGTGCGGATGCTTCCCTGGAGCTGCTCTTGCGCAAAGCATTTGGGCAATATGAAGAATTCTATCAGCTTAAAAATCTAAAAATCATTATGGAAAAGAATGAAAGTGGTGAAATCGTATCCGAAGCCATTGTCAAACTGAGCATTGGAGAGGAGATCGTTCACACCGCTGCCGAAGGTGACGGACCGGTCAACGCCCTGGACAACTCGCTGCGCAAAGCGCTTAACGAAGCCTATCCGGAAATCAATGAAATGCATTTGCGCGATTACAAGGTACGGGTATTGAACGGCAATGACGGTACGGCTGCCAAGGTCAGAGTTTTGATCGAATCGGCCAATCAGTATGATCAGTGGAGCACAGTGGGGGTCTCGGAGAACATCATCGAAGCTTCCTGGCAGGCTCTGGTGGACAGCATTAATTATCTCATGATGAAAAAACAATTAGCCGCCAAGTCTGCACAAGATACTATTTAAAAATTATTTAGGACCACCTGGATTGACTTTGATCCGGGTGGTTTTGTTATGAGGTCGATTCGACATAACTCGAGTTAATTATATGAAACAGTTGATGGCTTAATAAGCCCAGATTTTCTATAATAAAAGAAACAGCCAATTTGTTTTATACTTACGGACAATCATCAGGGAGGTAAAAAATGAAAGCAATGATTATGGCAGCGGGAGTGGGTTCACGACTGATGCCGATGACAGCAGACATTCCCAAACCAATGATTCCGGTTGCCAACCGGCCGTTGATGGAGAATACCTTGCAGTTGTTAAGCCAGCATGGCATCAAGGAAGTGATTGCCAACCTCCATTACCATGGAGATATGATCCGGGATTATTTCCATGATGGAAAAGCGTGGGGAATAAACCTGCTTTATTCGCCGGAAGAAAAATTGTTGGGAACGGCTGGTGGCGTAAAAAAATGTGACTGGTTTTTGGATGAGACATTTTTAGTGATCAGCGGGGATGCGCTGACCGATATCGATCTGGGCAGGTTACTGGAAGAACATCAGCGTTGCGGTGCGCTGGCTACGATTGCCTTGAAACCGGTAGATGAGGTGGAACAATTTGGGGTAGTGGTTACCGATGATGTCGGCCGGATTGTTCAATTTCAGGAAAAGCCACGCTCTGAAGAAGCTTTAAGCCGAACAGCCAATACCGGTATTTATATTTTTGAACCTGAAATATTTACTATGATTCCCGCCGGTGAATTTTATGATTTTGGGAAACAGCTTTTTCCTTGGCTGGTCCAAAGCAAGGCACCTTTTTATGGGATTCCAATTGGCGAATACTGGTGTGATGTAGGTGATATCAAAACCTACCGTCAGGCCAATGCCGATATTTTATGTGGACGGGTAAAGGTTCCCTGGGTGGGCCAGTTGCGTTACGACGATCGGTTAAACGCCGTGCTGATGGGTGAGGGGGCAAGTCTTGGTGCTGATGTTACCATCAAAGGACAGGTGGTCATAGGAGCGGGATGTCAGATTGGAGCAGGAACAATCATTGAAGATTCGGTGCTGTGGAATGATACCGTGGTAGGGGAAAATGCGATCATAAAGGAGTCTGTAGTTGGCTCGGTCTGTCATATCGGCAAGGGTGTCACTTTAAGCCCCGACAGTGTGGTGGCCAGCGGAACGTATTTGCCGGATAAATAATTTCTCGCTCAGGCAGGAATTTGTAATATTTTGGACAATATATATTACATCATGATTGGCCATAGTTATATCAGAATTTAACTTACAGTTGTTGTCTGCTGTCAGGAGAGGGGTAAAAATGAAGGAAAACAGTTTGAAATCAAACCACGTACAAGACAGTCATCGTCTGTTGGTCATTGCCACCCTTATCATCTTTGTCCTGGCCAATATCATATCCTTATATCTTTACCTGAGCGGCAAGGGATCGACCCAACTTAGCCTCCGGCTGATCGGCCTGGAAATGCTGGTCATATCTTCAACGCTTGCCGTAACAGCGGCAATCATCAAATACTTCCCCAACCGTAATTGGGTCAAGTATTTGACTGTGACCATGTTTGGCATATGTATCCTATCGTTTGATTATGTCATGAGCGGCGCACCAGAGGTGTTTGCCAATTTCTATCTGGTCATGGGGATCAGTTTGATTTATTTGGATATGAGTGTTTCTCTTTATGCAATTATTCTTTCCTTGGGATTACATACATTGTTGGTAATGACTGTTCCTGATATCGTTTATTCGCAAAATTTCGTTTTGTCAATGGCAGTACGTTATGCAAGTTTTATCTTTTTTGGAATTGTGGCCGGATTCATTGCCTCGGTAGTAGCAAGGCTTCTGAAAAAATCGAATGCAAAAGAACAACAGGCGACCGCATTAAATGAAAAACTGCAATATATGATTGCCGGTGTGGCAGACCAAGCGGATCGTTTGGCCTTGTCTGCGGCTGCCCTGTTTGACTATTCGACCCAGACGGACCAATCAGCCCATCAAGTCAACAACAGCGTATCCAGTTTGTCTGTAGCTGCTGCGGAAACAGCGTCCTTTACAAGCAAAAGTGCTCAAGTCAATCGCCAGATCTCCATGGCCTTGGAGAACGCGGGCAATAATGTGCAGGTCGTCAGCAATCAGACAGCCGGTTTTGGGCGAATCGTAGATGAAGGCATCAATGCCATGCGCGAACAAGACAATATGATGCAGGAAAGCCTGGAAGCCCAGGAATCAGTTAGCCAAGCGGTGTATATGTTGGGAAACAAGTCGCAGGAGATTGAAAGCATCGTGGAACTGATTACGGCAATTGCCAACCAGACCAATTTACTATCCTTGAATGCTGCCATCGAGGCTGCCCGAGCCGGCGAAGCCGGACGAGGCTTTGCGGTGGTGGCGGAGGAAGTGAGAAAACTGGCCGAGAACTCAGCCCAGGCAGCCCGTGATATTGCCAGGTTGATTACTGAAATTCAGCAAGGTATCGTTTTAACGGTAAAAGAAATAGACCACTCCAACCAGCTTTATAACCAACAGGAGCAGGCTGTCAATATGACCCGCCAGATGTTCAGTCATATTGAAGAAGGTGCTCACAGTATAACGGATGCCATCCAGGAAGTATCAGCTGTGCTGGAGGAAGTACTGAGTTCAACGGATGAAATGGTTCAGAACATGGACAATGTTGCTGCCAACAACGAGGAGTCTGCGGCCAGCATTCAGGAAATCGCAGCGCTTTCCAAACAACAGACGGATGAGGTGACTTCTATTGTTGAAATGGCCCGGAAGTTGGCCGAGTCATCAGAACAGCTTAAAAAACTGGTTGGTCATTGACAATCTTCCTTTTATGAACATAAAAGCGGCTTTCCGAAGACAACTCGAAAAGCCGCTTTTTTCATAGAAATGATCCCCGCTTATTCAACCCCGGACTGCAGTTCCAGAAAATTGGCATCCAATTCACTTATATTCACTGCCTTGATCTGGGAGAGGCTTTGCTCATCGACCGGGGTCATGGTGAAAATCCTGAATTTACCTTGCTCCTTGATTAAAATGGCAGCTTCCATGCCTGCTTCCTTGGATTTCTCCATAAACTTGTAAACCACCACGGCACTGTACGTACCTTCTTTGGTATAGGGCTTCAAGATTTGAATCGAAATATCCCGGGGCGCGTCATACATCGATTCCACTTCACTGATTACCTGAAAGAGATTTTCTTCTATTTCTGCCCGCTTGGTCAACAATTCAACAGAATCCATATCCGCATACTGAGGCAGCAGACGCACCGCCCAGAAAACGCTGAGATTGCTGGACACCGTCTTGTAATCACCCGTGAAATAAGCTTGGTAAAAATTCTGTACCGTCTTTTCAGGACGGTTGGGATCCCAATAAGCTGCATAACCGTATAAAGCGGCCAATAATACTACGATAACAAACCATATAAAAACTGGTACCTTTGCCCGGGGTGTGTTTGCCAAAACTGTTTACCTCGCTTTCTATTTCCAAATCATACAGATATATTGTACTATTTTAAAATGGATTAACAAAGCATAATACGAATATGATGCCGTGTTTTTGGATTAATGTTGCTTGATGGAGGCGGACGGGACATGAAAAAAGTAATCGTGATTGGAGCCGGACCGGCCGGGATGATGGCTGCCGGAATGGCAGCTTTGGGGGGAGCTAAAGTAATCCTGGCGGAAAAAAAGTCCCGGGTGGGAAGCAAACTGAAAATCACCGGCAAAGGGCGCTGCAATATAACCGCTGCCGTAGATCAGGACAGCCTGATCAAAGGGCTCCCGGGCAACGGAAAATTCCTATACAGTGCATTGCACCAGTTTTCCAATAACGATCTGATCAAATTTTTTCATGAACGTGGGCTGGAAACCAAAATTGAAAGAGGCAACCGAGTATTTCCTTGTTCTGATCAAGCCCGGGATGTGGTCGAAGTTCTTCAGCATTTTGTACAGCAGGCTGGCGCGGAAATAAAAACCTCGCTTACAATCAACCGCTTGCTGGTGGAAAATGGGCGTATCAGGGGGGTGGACAGCAACCAGGGATTCCTGGCGGCAGATGCAGTAATCATCGCCACCGGAGGGCTTTCCTACCCCGGAACCGGCTCTACCGGTGACGGGTACAGGCTGGCGCAGGATTGTGGGCATTCCCTGGTTGAGCCCCGGCCCGGTCTGGTCCCGCTGGTGATCGAAGAGAGCTGGGTCAAGGAATTGCAGGGGTTGAGTCTGAAGAATGTAGATGCGACAGCTTTTACTGCTGCCGGCAAGAAAATAAATCAAGATTTTGGGGAGTTACTTTTCACTCATTTCGGGCTGTCGGGTCCGATCATTTTGTCCATGAGTCGTGATATTGGCGAATATATTTATCGCCGGCAGCAAAAAGTCATTCTGAAAATCGACCTTAAACCGGCGTTAAATGAGGAAAAGCTGGATGAGAGATTGTTGCGTGATCTGGACAAGTATTCCCGTAAACAGTTTAAAAACAGTTTGCATGATCTTCTTCCGCAAAAGATGATCCCGGTTTTTATTGCCCTGTCCGGCATTGACGGTGACAAACCCTGCCATCAGATCAGCCGGGGGGAGCGGCTTAAGATGGTCAATCTGCTCAAATATTTTACCGTTACGGTGACCGGTACTCGCCCCATTGCCGAGGCCATCGTTACGGCTGGGGGGATAAGCGTCAAAGAAGTTGATCCGCGGACCATGGAGTCTCAACGGGTCAAAGGACTTTATTTTGCCGGCGAAGTACTGGATGTGGATGGATATACCGGAGGATATAATTTGCAGGCAGCTTTTTCAACCGGCTATGCAGCGGGCGAGCACGCTGCGCGTTGACTTGCCTTGTTTCATCTGCTACTATGTAGTTTGATCATTGCATAGTTAAAGCAAACTGACTGGAGGAATTGTAAATATGGTAAAAGATATGGTTTTATATAAGGGTTCATCCGATTATATCGTATCTGATGACTTGAGAAACAGTGTTAATATTGCCATTGCGCTGGGCAAACCTTTGTTAATCAAAGGCGAACCTGGTACCGGCAAAACGGTCTTGGCTCAGAGCATCGCCGATGCCCTGAACAAGGAACTGATTATTTGGAATATAAAGTCCACCACCAAAGCCCAGGAAGGACTTTATGTATATGACACGGTCCAGCGCCTGTATGACAGCCAATTTGGAGACCATGACGTGGCCAACATCAAGCAGTACATAAAGCTGGGCAAACTGGGTGAAGCCTTTCAATCGGAGCAACAGGTGGTGCTCCTGATCGATGAGATTGACAAGGCCGATCTGGAATTTCCCAACGACTTGCTCTGGGAATTGGATCAGATGACTTTCTATATCCCCGAGACCAAGGAAACCATCAGTGCCAGGACCAGACCGATCGTAATCATCACCAGCAACGCGGAAAAGGAACTGCCGGATGCTTTCCTGAGAAGATGTATTTTCCATTACATTGCTTTTCCTGAGCC
>DAOTHZ010000016.1:13425-32826 GCA_035447945.1 Syntrophomonas sp. | reverse complement strand
CCGGCATTCCTGATGCTGGTGCGGGGGGCAGCACCGGTTCCTCCGTCGTAGCCGCTGACCAGGATGACATCGGCCTTGCCTTTGGCAACCCCGGCCGCAATTGTCCCCACCCCCACTTCGGATACCAGTTTTACACTAATGCCGGCATCCCGGTTGGCATTTTTCAAATCGTGGATCAGTTCTGCCAGGTCTTCAATTGAATAGATATCATGATGGGGCGGCGGAGAAATCAAGTCTACTCCGGGGGTTGAATGCCGGACCTTGGCAATGGCCGGGTAGACTTTTTCGCCGGGCAGTTGCCCGCCCTCGCCTGGCTTGGCGCCCTGCGCCATCTTTATCTGTATTTCCGCGGCATGCACCAGATAGTTGCTGGTGACTCCGAATCTCCCGGAGGCAACCTGCTTGATGGCACTGCTCCTGGAATCTCCGTGCTTATCCGGGATATAACGGTCAGCGTCTTCTCCACCCTCACCGCTGTTGCTTTTACCTCCCAGCCGGTTCATGGCGATGGCCAGACATTCATGCGCTTCCTGGCTGATGGAGCCGTAGGACATGGCACCGGTCTTAAACCTTCTGACAATCGATTCCACCGGTTCAACTTCTTCGATGGGGATGGTATCACCGGGAATAATATTAAACTCCAGCAAATTTCTCAGGGTATATACTTTTTCCTCATTGATCCTGCGGGAGAACTCCTTGAAAAGATGGTAGTCGCCCTCCCGGCAGGCACGCTGCAGCAAATAAATCGTTTGCGGATTGTAAAGATGTACTTCTCCATTCTCTTTGCATTGAAAGTACCCGCCGGTCTCCAACGTCTCCCGGCCCGGATCATTTCTATTAAAGGCACTGTCGTGGCGCATTCTGCTTTCCTGGGCGATTTCCTCCAGCCCGATTCCTTCCAGGCGGGAAGGGGTCATGGTAAAATACTTATCCACCAGTTCCCGCTTCAGTCCCACCGCTTCAAACACCTGTGCGCCATGATAGCCCCGCATGGTGGAAATGCCCATTTTGCTGATTACTTTCATCATGCCTTTCACAGAAGCCTGGATGTAATTCTTTTGCGCTTCGGCCAAGCTCAGACCGCCCAGCGCTTCCTGTTCACCAAGCTGACGGACGGTGTCAAAAGTCAGCCAGGGATTGATGGCCGTAACACCGTAGCCAACCAGGGTACAAAAGTGATGCACCTCGCGCGGCTCACCTGATTCCAGCACGATGCCCACCTTGGTGCGGATCTCTTTTCGGGTCAGATGATGATGCAAACCGGAGGAAGCCAGTAACGCCGGAATTGGAGCCAGCGTTTCATTGACGCCCCGATCGGAAAGGATAACGATATTGGCACCATCGGCAATCGCCTGATCTGCTTGGCGGAAAATACGTTCCAATGCCCGGTTCATGGCTCTGGCACCTTCGGAAGCTTTATACAGGATGGAAATCACAGCCGGCTTGAAGCGGTCATCATGCAAATATTTCAGGTTATGAAGCTGTTCGTTGGTAAGGATCGGATGCTCCAGATAAATACAAGCCGCCTGGCTGTGGTTGGGATCCAGCAGGTTTCCGGTGCTGCCCAGCGGCAGACTGCTGGAGGTTACAATTTCTTCTCTGATCCCATCAATGGGAGGATTGGTAACCTGGGCAAAAAGCTGTTTAAAATACAGGTACAGCAGCTGCGGCTGTTCAGACAGAACTGCCAGCGGGGAGTCCATCCCCATCGAGCCGACCGGATCGTGACCCTCAGCCGCCATGGGCTGTATGGTCTGATAAATATCCTCAAACGTATAGCCAAAGGCCTTCTGCTGCTCGATCAGATAGGTTTTATCAGTTTCTTCTGCCGCGGGGGCAGCCGGCATATCATCCAGATCTACGATGTGCTGCCCGTTCCATTCCTGGTAGGGATGCAGCCGGGCAACCTCGCTTTTGATTTCATCATCACTGATGATCCTGCGGGCCTCGGTATCGATCAGCAGCATCTTGCCGGGTTCGAGCCGTCCTTTGCAGGCAACGTTGGCCTGATTGATGTCGATGACGCCCACTTCCGAGGCCAGGATCACCCGGTCGTCCTTGGTGACATAATAGCGGGCCGGCCGCAGACCATTGCGGTCCAATACCGCACCGATCACCGTTCCGTCTGAAAAACCGATCGCGGCAGGTCCGTCCCAGGGCTCCATTAAAAAGTTGTTGAATTTGTAAAATTCTTTTCTCTCTGCGGCGATAAGATGATTGGCTTCCCATGGCTCAGGGATCATCATCATTACGCCGTGCGGCAGTGACCGTCCGGTAAGATAGAGAAATTCCAGACAGTTGTCAAACATGGCGGAATCGCTTCCGCTCTCATCAATGATCGGATAGACCTTGGTAATGTCTGCAAAAAGCGGTGAATCGATGACCCTCTGGCGGGCCTTCATCCAGTTGACGTTGCCGCGCACCGTATTGATTTCCCCGTTGTGGACGATATAACGGTTGGGATGCGCTCTTTCCCAGCTGGGGAAAGTATTGGTGCTGAACCTTGAATGCACCATGGCCAAAGCTGATGCAAAATCCAGGTCGGACAGATCCAGATAGAAGCTGCGCAGCTGCTCAGCCGTTAGCATCCCTTTATAGACAACGGTTCTTGATGAAAGACTGGCTATATAAAATGAGCCTCCCTTGTCCTCGCACAGGGGAATAATGATTTTTTCCGCTCTTTTGCGAATAACGTAGAGTTTTCTTTCAAAATCCATGTCATCGCACAGTCCCTCATCCCTGGCAATGAAAACCTGGATGAAACGGGGCATAACGGATTGGGCACCGGCCCCGATGCCGCTTTTGTCAATGGGCACTTCTCTCCAGCCCAGGATCTTCTGGCCTTCTTCCTTTACGATCTGCGCAAAGGCTGCCATCTGCGTATTTCTGAAATCCTCATAACGATGGGCAAAGATCATGCCCACCCCGTAACCGCCTGTTGCCGGTAAATCAAAGCCCAGCACGCTGCATTCCCGTTGAAAGAAAACATGCGGGATCTGCAGCATGATGCCAGCCCCGTCACCGGTATTTTCATCGGCGCCGCTTGCGCCGCGGTGACTGAGATTCTCCAGCACGGTTAAAGCGTCCTCTATGATCTGATGGGATTTTTCTCCTTTGATATGGGCTACAAATCCCATCCCGCATGCATCATGCTCAAATGCTGGATCGTACAGTCCCTGTTTGCCTGGCAGCCCGTAATTTTTCATATTACCACCCTCATTGGCCGTATTTATATAGACTTGTTCCTGACTTTTTTCATTTGCGAACCTTTAACGCATTTCCTATAGAAATAATAAAAGGGGCCTCAACACCGACAGGTGCGAGGACCCCATTGTCCCTAAGCAATATTCAGTTGACCCAAAAGAGGACACTCCATTGCATCCACACGGTAATTTTAAACGCTTCCCGTCAAGTATGCAAGGCTTGCAGCGCAGATATAATGTATACAATCTCGGCAATACTTGTCCCTACAATACCGGCATCCATCATCGTCATAGGCATGATTGATTTCAAGGTTATACCGGCATTGTCAGCTTGTCACTGCATTTCCTGATTGACCGAAATCTCACGCGCGTCTCCCCACAATTTTTCTAATTTGTAGTAATCTCTTTCCTCCTGCCGGAAGATATGCACGATCACCGAACCATAATCCAGGATGACCCATTTGCCCTGTTCCAGGCCATCCCGCCGCAAGGGCAGCAACCCTTCCTTTTCCTGCATGACTTTTTCTACATTTTCCGCAATGCTTCTGATCTGGACGGTGCTCCTGCCGTTGCAAATGATAAAATAATCGGCGATGATAGTCAGTTCGTGAACATTGAGAATCACCATGTCCAATGCATTTTCTTCCAATGCTGCTTCAGCAATCACCCTTGCCATACGTTCTTCTTTTTCCAAAAACAGCCCTCCTAAATCCTTACTTACGGGAATACTCATTCATCTTTTATTGGTTGCCTGAGAATCTCCAAAAAATGATTTCTGACCGTAATGGTCCGGGGATGAAGAATCCTGGCCTGATCCAGACAATAACGAATGGTGGCATCCAAACCATATAACATGGCCCGGTCAAGATCCCTTCTGGCCAGACAATCCAAGCGGTCCTGACCGGGATAGTCACGGCCGGGTTCGATCATATCGGCCAGAAATATGATTTTATCCAATCGGGACATATGCAGCGATCCCATGGTATGCACCCTGACGGCTTCCAACACCGTCGGATTTTCTATGCCCAATTCAAGTTTCAGCAAATAGGCTCCCACCGGTGCATGCAGCAGATCCGGCACTTTATTTTCGATTTCATCCTCGATCAGGCCATTCTCGCTGGCAATCGCAATTAATTGAGGAGCAGGAATCCCTTTGGCATAATCATGCAAAAGACCGGTTTTATAAGCCAAATCTTCTTCTTCACCGAATATCGCAGCCAGTTCCCGGGCTGCCTGGGCTACCGCTACACTGTGCTGGAAGCGGTGCTCCGACAATCTGCGTTCCAGTATGGCCAGAATCTCATGCTCATTTCTATTGATCATTGGTTTCATTCCTGTATAATTCGTTCTTTTTAATATATTCAGCCACTTCCGGGGGCAAGAGATATCGCACCGAGCGGCCGGCAGCTATGCGCTTGCGAATTTCGGAAGAAGAGATCTCCAACCCGGGAATGGCAAGCAAATCGATCCGGTCCCAAAGCTCTGCCGGCACCGTGGCAAAGACCGGATCAGCCCGGTCCAACTCGTAACCGGGACGAGTAACCACAATGAAGCGGCACAGTGTAATCAATTGCTCCACTTCTTTCCAGGTATGGATCAATTGCAGCGCATCCACACCGAGAATAAAGCGAATATCAAGTCGCGGATCAGCCAGAAGAAAATGCCGGATGGTATCCACCGTATAAGAATAGCCGCTGCGCTCCAGTTCCAGCGCAGATACGGAAAAAGTAGGATTGTTCTTGATCGCCAGTTCGACCATTCGCAGGCGGTGTCGTCCATTGATGACGCCGGCCGGGTCTTTGTGAGGCGGTCGGGCAGCCGGAATGAAAATGATTTCATCCAATCCAAACGCTTCGCCGGCCCATTGCGCTGCCAGCAAGTGTCCGTAATGAACGGGATCGAAGGTTCCGCCAAAAATGCCCAGTGATTGTGTACCTGCCATATACTTCTCCCTGCTGCTTGTTAAACGATGAAAACCCCGTACCCGTCGGCTCGAAAAGCTTTATCCTCTAAATTAATGATAGCCATTCAGGGTAGAAATTGCAAATCAGGACCGGCAATGATTGAATCCGGAGCAGAAATACTATAAGCTTTTAGCTAGGCTTAAGAAAACTTATTTAAATGTAATGAAACGAATCGATTGCCAATGCGCATATAATACTTCCCGGAAGGACAAGACAGTGGTTAAAGAGATAACACTCATTTTTCATAATCTGGGTTTGCGTACTTACATAGAAGTAGATCTCTGCGCCGAATGCCCCCGTCAGGATGATAAAGGCTGCTGCGGTCATTACTCGCCGGTTTTTTATGGCACCGATCTGGCCTATTTGTATCTTCATCAGCCGGATGTGATTGAACAGATCTTTGCCTTTGACCACCTGACCATTCTGGATCACTCGGTCACTGTCAACAATGTTCCCGACGGGGACAGTTACCGCTGCAAATTCCACAGCAAAGATGGTGGTTGTCTGCTGGAACAAACCTGGCGGGAGTCCATCTGCCGGCATTTTGTCTGTCCGGGGATTGGCTGGGGGGAGGAATCGGCCCTGCAGGAGTGGAAAGACTATATGGAGCAGCTGACTGATTATGAAATCCATCTTAATCAGCGGCTGGCCGATGCCCTGGACCAGCAGGGATTGTGTCTGCGCAACCCGCAATCACGGAGCGATTATTTACGCGCCCTGGTGCAGCAATATCAGCAGGAACTCGAAGAAACACCGGCTTTCATGTGTAGCATGCCCGTGCAGCAATCCTTTAAAATCGTGCGGCAGCTGCATTTCGGCAAGGAATGGCCGCTGTAATAAAAAGCCTCAATCATTACAATATATTGATACAAACTTGAGGAGGAATAATACATGGATTGGAACAGGAACAAGACCATTGCCAACGGGGTGCTGGAAGCCATCGGCTATACCCCCATGATCCGTTTAAATCGCTGGAGTCAGGATCTGGGAACCGATATCTGTGTCAAACTGGAATACGTCAACCCCAGCGGCAGTCTGAAAGACCGGGTGGTGCACAAAATTGTGGAAAAGGCAGAACAACGCGGCGATCTCAAGCCCGATATGATTTTGCTGGAGGGAACCACTGGCAATACCGGCATCGCCACCGCTATGGTGGGCGCAGCCAAGGGTTATCAGGTTATCATCGTCATGCCCGAGGGAATGAGCGAGGAACGGAAAAAGACCATCCAGTCTTACGGTGCGCAGCTGGTGTTGACGCCCGGCGCGGAAACGGATGTGGATCTGGTAATCGAAGAGCTGGAACGCATCAAAGCCCGCTACGGAGAAAAAATATTTGAAATCGGCCAATTTGTCAGGCAGGACAATCTGCTGGCCCATTATGAACATACCGGGCCGGAAATATGGGAACAGACGGGAGGCAAACTGGACGTCTTCATCATGAACCAGGGCACCGGCGGTACGGTTACCGGTACCGCCAAATATCTGAAAGAAAAAAAACCTGCCATCAAAATCTATATCTCCGAACCGGCCGAGTCTCCAATTTTGGCTTATGGAAAGATCGGCAAGCACAAAGTTCAGGGAGTGGCAGATGGTCTTATTCCAGAGATCCTTGATCTGCAATATATTGACGGCATTATCCTGGTCAGCTCGGAGCAGTCCGTGGCCACGGCACAGGAAATCGCCCGTACGGAAGGCATCTTCTGCGGCATTTCCTCGGGTTGTAATCTTGCTGCCGCGCGTATGGTGGCGGAAAAATACCCCGATGAAAAAATGATTGTCACCATCATCAATGACAATGGATTGCGCTACCTGTCCACTTCATTGTGTGGATGCGAAACCCCGCGTCAGGAACTGGACCGGGTTTATGCATTGGACCAGAAGGACCTGGAAAAACTGGCCAGCTATCACTTGGAAATCATTGAATAAGTTTATAAAATAATGATATGTCTCAAGAAATGGAGATGTTGGTATGAATAATTTGGCTGTTTATCAATGCACGGTGTGTGGATATCTTTATGATCCAGTCCAAGGCGATCCGGAAAATGGTTTTCCTGCCGGGACGGCTTTTGAGGATCTGCCCTCCGATTGGGTCTGTCCCCTGTGCGGAGCCGAAAAGGAACTATTTGCCAAGCAAGAAGCCAGTCCCACGCCGCCGGCTGAGATAAAGCCGCAAAAAACCGTCAAGGAATATCGCAACAACGACATTATCGTTTACTGGTACCCGCAGGAATGCTCCCATGCCGGCAAGTGCTGGCAAGAACTGCCTGAAGTGTTTGATATGGATAAACGGCCTTGGGTCAATATTTCCGGTACCAGTCCGGAAAGAATCATCGCGACCATTGACAAGTGTCCCAGTCGGTCTTTGCAGTACAGCCTGCCGGAGGGATCTTCCGTCGATCCCAACCTGGCCAAAGGACCGGGGTCAAAGGATTATAAAATCGATCCGGAAAAAGCCGGCAGAATAAGGGTGATACGGGAAGGTCCGCTGCTGGTCGAAGCCCCAGTGCGGATCATTGATATTGACGGCACCATCATCGGCGAAGGAGATCGTTTTGTGCTTTGCCGCTGCGGCAAGACCAAAAATCCACCTTTCTGCGACGGCAGTCATATTCCAGGGAAATAAGTCAGCGTTTTCACCTATCCGGCAAGGTTGCCAAACATCAACCTTCAGTTTAAAAAAAGCCCATACCCGACATAGGGGTATGGGCTTCACTGTTGCTCGGATCATAACCATCGCGTTGAAGAAAACAATGGCTTTTACGCCAGTTTAAATCAATAGGGCTCAGTAAAGACCTCGAAATATTCCTGCGGATGGATACAGGCTGGACAGATTTTGGGCGCTTCCCCGCCTTCGTGGACATAACCGCAATTGCCGCATTTCCAAAGGGTTTTGGCTTCTTTCTTGAACACTTTATCGTTTTCGATATTGGCTGCCAGTTTCTTGAATCTGGTGTCATGGCGGACCTCGGCGAGAGCGATCATCTTAAAGGCAGCAGCAACCTGGGGGAAGCCTTCCTCCTCGGCTACTTTGGCAAATTCGGGATACAGATCATGCCATTCTTCATATTCACCATCGGCAGCAGCCTGCAGATTTTCCAGGGTGGTACCCTGGGCTACCGGGTAACCGGCATTGATTTCGATGAAGGCAGGCAGCTCTCCCGCTAAGCCCTCCAAAAGAAATTTATAGAAACGTTTGCCATGTTCTTTTTCATTGTCAGCCGTTTCAATAAAGATATTCTTGATTTGCTTGTACCCTTCCTTGTCTGCAACCGAAGCATAAAACGTATAACGGTTGCGGGCCTGGGATTCACCGGCAAACGCCTTCAGCAGATTCTCAGCTGTTTTGGTGCCTTTTAAACTCTTCATTACAACGCTCCTTTCATTTTCTGGTTTATGATTCTGGATCGACCTGAGTCTATTATACTTGATTTCTTCTTTTCTTGGCCATGGATTACCTGATCTGTCCGTCCCCATAAATGACAAATTTGGTGGTGGTCAGTTCTTGTAAGCCCATCGGTCCCCGGGCATGCAGCTTCTGGGTGCTGATTCCCATCTCCGCCCCGAACCCGAAAACACTGCCATCGGTGAAACGGGTCGAAGCATTGGCATAAACGGCCGCAGCATCAACACCCGCCATAAATTTACGAACTGACGGATAATGCTCGCTGACGATGGCTTCACTGTGTCCGGTCCCATACTGGTTGATATGCTCGATGGCATCTTCCAGACAATCAACTACCTTGACGGCCAGGATCAGATCAAGATATTCCGTTGCCCAATCATCCTCTGTAGCTGCGGTC
Source organism: Syntrophomonas sp. (assembly GCA_035447945.1). Taxonomy (GTDB): domain Bacteria; phylum Bacillota; class Syntrophomonadia; order Syntrophomonadales; family Syntrophomonadaceae; genus Syntrophomonas_B. The sequence continues at coordinate 23,859 of DAOTHZ010000016.1, read as the reverse complement.
AAATCGGGTACGATACTGCATGTCTGCGCACAACCGCGAATCTCTACTCCAGCTGACTGCAAATCGGCAATGATGCCCGGCAAAAATGCTTCCGCCACCCGGCTATGCACCAACAAGGTCTCAGCGGCGTTGCATACCGACGGCCTCTGTACTTTGGCATTGTGCACGATGGGCAGGGCTTTTTCATAATCCGCAAATGCGTCGAGATATACATGGCAGTTGCCCATCCCGGTCATGATAACGGGTACCGTCGCATTCTCCAGTACCGCCTTTTTCAGGCCTTTGCCGCCGCGGGGAATCAAAACATCCAGATAATCATGCATTTTCATCAGGAAAACGGCGGCTTCCCGATCTTCGCTGTCCACCAGCTGAATGGTGCCTGCCGGCAAGCCGCATTCAGCAGCAGCATCTGCCAGGATGCGGGCGATGACCCGGTTGGAATACAAGGCTTCTTCACCGCCGCGCAGGATGATTGCATTGCCTGACTTGAGGCAGAGACCGGCAGCGTCCGCGGTCACATTGGGACGTGATTCGTAAATAATGCCGATGACGCCGATTGGCGTTCTGATTCGGCCAATATCGAGACCATTGGGGCGATGGTGCATTTCCAGCATCTCTCCAACTGGATCCGGCAGGGCGGCGATCTCCCTCAGTCCCTGGGTCATATCCTGAATACGGGTCTGATTTAACATCAATCGCTCCAGCAAGGCTTTGGTCAGCCCCTGCCTCTCTCCCTGATCCAGGTCAATCTGATTGGCGGCGATGATCTCCTGACTCTGTTTTTCCAGTTGTTCCGCCATTTTAAACAAAGCTGTGTTCTTCAGTTCCGTCCCGGCAGTCGCCAGAAAACGGGAAGCTTGCTTGGCCCTGCGGCCTTGCTCCAGTAATAATAATTCCAGTTCCCTGTCCATGGGCATTTCTCCCCCTATCAACATTTAACCCAGAGATTGTCTCTGTGGATAACTTCATCATAATCCTTGGCTCCCAGAATCTTTTCAATATCAACCGACTTGTGACCGGCGATCTGGCGGATCTCAATGCTGTTGTAATTGGTCAGGCCCCGGGCGATTTCCTTGCCGGCATGGTTTATCACCCCGATCACCGTACCCCGTTCAAATTCACCTTCCACTGCCGTCACTCCGGAGGCCAGCAAACTTTTGCCGCGATTGAGGAGAGCCCCCTCTGCACCGTGATCGACCTGGATTTGTCCGTGTTCAGCCGAGCCAAAAGCCAGCCATTTCTTACGCGAGGGCATTTTTTCTTCCCGCGGCACGAAAACCGTCCCGAGTGGCTCTCCGGCAACGATGCGTCGAATGACATTCTCTGCGGCGGAATTGGCAATCACCATGGGAATCCCGGCCGCCATGCAGTTGCGGGCGGATTTTAATTTGGTCAGCATGCCTCCGCTGGCAAAGGTTGTCCCCCGGGCTACCGCATGGGCTTCCATTTCCTCGGTGACTTCGTATATCTCGCTCTGCAAACGAGCATTTCGGTGGGTACGAGGGTCATTGTCATAAAAGCCGTCCACGTCAGACAGGATGATCAATAGATCAGCATTGACAATCCCGGCGACCATCGTCGACAGGGTATCATTGTCGCCGATCTTGATTTCTTCCACCACCACCGTATCATTCTCATTGATAATCGGGATCACCTGCATGTTCAAAATGGCCAGCAAGGTGTTGGTGGCATTCAGATAGCGCATCCTTTCGTCCAGATCCTCCCGGGTTAGCAGCACCTGGGCGACTGTCTTGCCATAATCAGCAAAAAACTTCTCATACATATGCAGCAAGCGCCCCTGACCAATGGCTGCCAACGCCTGTTTCTCCGGCAGCGTCTTGGGAATTTTGCGCATGTTCATGCGGTTGGCTCCGGTGCCGACCGCGCCTGAGCTAACCAGCACTACTTCAATATCACGATTGTGCAGATCAGCCAGTTCCCGAACCAGTCTTTCCATGCGTTCCAGATTCAGTTGCCCATTGGCATGAATCAGCGTGCTGGTACCGACTTTCACCACCAGCCGTTTGATCTGCTTGAATTCTCCTCTTACACTCATTGTCCGTACACTCCATGTATTTCGCTATTCTTTTTTAATTACAAACGATTATTCACTGTATTCGAATTCCAGATCAGCGATTCTGACCAGATCCCCTTCTTTGATCCCCATCTCGCGCAGAGTGTCCTCCAGTCCCATCCGTTCGATCGTGCGCTGGAATTTTTGCAATGACTCTTCCTGCTCCATATTGGTCATGTTGACCAGATTCTCGATCCGCTTGCCGCTTACCTGGTAGATGCCATTGACCACTTCGACTTGAAAGGGCGGCTCATCCTCATATCGCCGAATGACCCTGACCTCTTCTGGTGGGGCTTCCTGCCGGGGGATACTCTGCAGCAAGGCATAGGTTTTTTCGGTCAATTCACTGACCCCCTGACCACTGGCGGCGGAAATGGCCAGCACTTTATCTCCGTGGACTTTCTTTAATGCCGCAAAACGTTCATCTGCTCCGGGAATATCCATTTTATTGGCTACGATTAAATAAGGGCGCTTGGCAAGTTCCGGATTGAAAAGCTGCAGTTCCTGCTGCAGGATCCGCAGATCTTCCTGTACATCCCGTCCGTCCGTCTCGGCAGCGTCGAGAATAAACAGCAGGACTCTGGTCCTTTCAATGTGCCGCAGGAAATCATGTCCGAGTCCTACTCCTTCATGAGCCCCTTCAATCAGACCGGGGATATCGGCAATAACGAAAGATTCATGATGATTGGTACCAACGACCCCCAGATTGGGAATCAGTGTCGTGAAGGGATAGTCGGCAATCTTGGGCCGGGCTGCTGATACCTGGGCAATCAAGGTTGATTTGCCGGCATTGGGGTACCCCACCAGACCTACGTCGGCCAGCAGCTTCAGTTCCATATTGATCCAGCGTTCCTGTCCGATTTCACCTTTCTCAGCCATGGAGGGAGCTTTGTGCGTAGCGTTGGCAAAATGACTGTTGCCTTTGCCTCCCCGACCGCCTTTGGCAATGACCGCCTGCTGACCGTGTTCGGTCAAATCTGCCAACAATTCGCCGGTGTCGTCATCGCGTATGATGGTGCCCATGGGAACCTTGATGATCAGATCTTCTCCCCATGCACCATGCTGGTTTTTGCCCAACCCGTGATTGCCTCGTTCCGCCTTGAAATGCTTGCGATAACGGAAGTCCATCAGGGTGGTCATGCCTTCCTCGGCTACGAAGATCACATTGCCGCCGCGTCCGCCGTCACCGCCATAAGGACCGCCCATGGGCACATATTTTTCGCGTCGGAAAGCAACGCAGCCGTTGCCCCCGTCACCGCCTTTTACATAAATTTTAGCATGATCAATAAACATTTGTTCACCTCTTGTCAATATGGATGTGACGGGATTCTCCCTCCCAGCTTTCACAGCAGAAATACAAATCTATCCCGCCTTCATTTTCATGGATGGAAAGATAAATAACCGGATCCTCGTCGTTCGCCTGGATATCCGATTGCAGCGCCGCAATACTGTTGACCGGTTCATTGCTTTCCCTTAAATACCCGGTCGAACTCACATCCAGATCATCATACACGAGTATGATGCCCAGATCTTTTACCATTAACAACTGTTCATAAAAATACAAGGCTTCTTCCGGGGGCAGGGAATCAAAAATAATTCTTTCCTGGTTCAGCTCGGTTATGATTGCCCGGACATAGGAACCCAGTTGCCCCTCCCAGCCTAAATCCAGATATCCGCTGATGACCTGCAGATGATTGGCGTATTCGTGTCGTACCCGACGCAGCATACTCACAATTTGTCCGGCTTCCATCGCGTTCTTCCCCCTTCTTTAAACAATTCTTAAGTATACCCGGCAAATATTTATCACATGTTCCTTTGGTATAAACACCAGCTTATTCCTAATAATAACAAATACCCCTGCAATACTCCAGGGGTTGAATGTGATGATTAGGGCATATTTATACTTTTAATAATCCCCTTCTGCTGGAGCAACCTTTCAAATCTTAAAGATGTATGAAAGCTGTACCGGACAACTCCAGACTGCGCCGGGGGCACCCGCCAAAAACTGGCAGTCACTTCACCTGGATGAATCAAAAAGTCCGCTCGATCAACGTACTGAAGATACGTCTCAATTGCGGACTTTTGTCATGCTTTGTTCTTTCCCTTGGGCATCGCCCCGGTTCACGAAATTTGCTGTGCTAAACCGTAGCGCTTTCGTCGACTGGATATACGCTGACCTGTTTTCTGGTTTTGTCTTTGCGCTCGAATTTCACTTTGCCGTCAACTACTGCAAAAAGCGTATCGTCTCCACCAATCATAACGTTGTTGCCCGGGTGAATCTTGGTTCCTCTCTGACGAACCAAAATGTTGCCGGCACGCACTACCTGACCATCATATCTTTTGACGCCCAGTCGTTTGGATTCACTGTCGCGTCCATTTCTGGTACTGCCAACTCCTTTTTTATGAGCCATGATTGCACCTCCCAGTGTTACATCTTCAAAAATAAATGTTCGTAATCCGGATTTCTATTGCTTAACCCTCGATCTTCTCGATCAGGAGTTTGGTATAGGCCTGCCGGTGTCCCTGTTTCTTGCGCTCATTCTTGCGTTTCTTGTACTTGTAGACGATGATTTTCTTGCCTCGTCCCTGTTCCAGTACCGCTGCTGTGACTTTTGCGCCCTCCACCAGAGGATTGCCGATCCTGGTTCCGTTGTCATCGCTCAGCATTAAAACCTGATCCAGGGTTACCTTGTCCCCTGCTTCGCAACTAAGCTTCTCAACCTTGATCATTAGACCCTCGGATACCTTGTACTGTTTGCCACCTGTTTCAATAATTGCGTACATAATACACCTCCACATCTTTCAGACTCGCCGATCGTCAGGCAGGCAGGGAATGCCATTTTGGAGCCTGGACCGAGCGGTTGCAAAAACGTGCAACCCACAGCTAAGCCTAACACAATTTAAAACCACCGTCAAGCTATGTGCTGTACAGATTATACTCTTCGATATTCATGCTGCTGTTTTCTTCCAAACGGATTTTCTTGCCGGTTTTTTTGCGGATATAATTCATGTTGTTCTCTTCATTTATCAGGTATTGCAGCAGTTGGGGATGCGCTTCGCAAACGATCTCTTCACTTTCCAGATAACCCATATTGGCCAGTTTGCGTTTTGCTTCGCAGGCCAGGGCAAAGAGATTGATGGTCCGTCCTCGGCCGTGGCAGGTGATGCATTCATCGGTAAAGATCTCGGAAATGCCGTAGCGGGATTTTTTCCGGGTCATCTCCAGGAAGCCCAGTTGGGTCATGCCCATAATCCGGTTGTGGGCCTTGTCTTTTTCCAGTTCCTGGCGCAGGATGGAGATCACATTGTCTTCGTTATTCTTGTCCTGCATATCGATAAAATCAATCAGGACAATACCTCCAATACTGCGCAGACGCAGCTGCCTTGGAATTTCCAAAGCCGCTTCCAAATTTAGCTTGTAAACTGTTTCTTCAAAATTGTCTTTGCCGGTAAACTTGCCGCTGTTGACATCGATGACGGTCATCGCTTCGGTCACGTCAAAAATAAGATAACCGCCGCTTTTAAGCCATACCTTGCGCCGCAGGGCTTTACGGATATCCTTTTCTAAACCATATTTTTCGAACAAGTCGCCTTCTTCAAAATGAACACTGGGCACAAAGGAAGTGTTCTTTTTTAAAGCGATCAGGTCAATTTTTTCCTTGATTTTTAAATTGTTGGTGACCACCCGACGGATATCAGCGTCCAAATAATCCCGCAAAGCTCGCTCGATCACATCGATATCTTCATAAACTAGACTGGGAGCATTCTGCTGATTAAAGCGTTTCAAAATATCCTGCCAGGTTCCCAGCAAATGATTCAATTCTGCCAGAATTTCACTATCACGGGCCTCCATACAAGCAGTTCGTAAAATAACCCCGATATCCTCGGGTTTGTTTTCTTCCACCAAACTGCGCAGCAGGTTGCGCTTTTGATTGCCGATAATTTTTCTCGAGATGGAAACTTCACGCTGAAAGGGCAACAGCACCAGCAGATGCCCGGGAATGGTTATGTCGCAGGTGACACGGGCACCTTTTTCGGAAAAAGCCTCTTTTTTCACCTGTACCATGATCTCCTGCCCGCTTTTCAGCAGCTGGCCAATGTTTTTGTCTTTGCGGCTGCCTGCAGTTATCACATCCGCCACATATAAAAAAGCATTCTTGCTGAGCCCAATATCGATGAATGCACAGGACAAGCCCGGCAATACATCTTTCACCTTGCCTTTGTAAATGTTGCCCACGCTTTCATTTTGATCAGCCCAAAAGACCTCTACCAAACGGTCATCTTCCACAATGGCCACGCGAGATTCCCAGGGATAGATCTCACCAATAATATCTCTTACCAATGATTACACCCTCTTTAATGGTGAATAAAACTGCTGGTCTTCTTTAATATAATTCCCCTGGCGGAAAATGTCAGCAATATTTTTGGCAAACAGTCCGTATTCGATGAATAATGCCTGTAATTCATCATATCTGATATTCAATGGTTCGTTGATGCTGACCATGAGCGACAGCAGATCATACGCCTCATCCCGGTCAATCCGTATCTGATAAATCCCGGGTCGCAGATCCTTGATCACGTTTTTGTTTTTTCCCCGACTTTGTACCGGCAGCGTATCTTGCTGCATGATTCTGGTCGTTAAGTCAGACAAATCAAGTCCCGCCTCAATCACGAAAGTATATTCGGCGGCATTAATGATCTTCATCAGCGAGGGAGCGTTTTCCTCGATCTGCTGACAATCCATGATTGATAAAGCTGGCGGCAATGCCAGGTTCATGTTGTATATGAAATCCTCCCTGTCCATCTCCGCCAAATCCAGATCAAAATACTCGTGCTTGCCCCAAATCCCAACCGGAAGTACCGTCCCCATCGACAGTCGGATATGGGGATTGAAGCCTTCGCTAAGATAGTAGGGGATGCCTGCCCGACGCAAAGCTCTTTCCATCAGGTGCATCATATCCAGATTGGCCAGAAACTTCAGTTCCGGACCTACGCTATACTCAACCCGCAAACGCATTTTACGCCCCCTCCCCGCTGAACGGCTCAAACTCGAACTGGGGACAGACGCCGCAGCTGACACAGCCGTCCTGGCGGCAATCCGGGGTCAGGATGCGCTGGAATGCACGTTCATTCTCTTCCCATAAATAGTCCTTGTCCACACCAATGTCAATAAAATCCCAGGGGAAAATCTCGTCACGGCTTCGTTCACGGACATAAAAATCGGGATCGATCCCACATTCCGCAAAAGCCTCCCTCCAAGTGGTAAAACTGAAATACTCCGACCAGCCGTCAAATTTGCAGCCCATGCGCCAGGCCCGGTGAATCACCTCACCTAGTTTTCTGTCCCCCCGGGCCATAACCCCTTCGAGATAACTGGTACGGCTGTCATGAAAACTGAGTTTTACATTCTTCATTTTTTGTTTCAACATGAAATGGCGTTTTTCCTCCAGACTGCTGATGCCGGCCTGGGGTTGCCATTGAAAGGGGGTATGGGCTTTGGGAACAAAACAGGCCAGACTCGCCCTGATTTCAATCGCCCGGCGGGAATAACGGCTGCCGATCGACTTGACTTTTTTCAACAGTTCCAGGATGCCTTGCAGATCTTCTTCGCTTTCCGTCGGCAAGCCAATCATAAAATAAAGTTTTAATCCCATCCAACCCGATTTGAAAACAGCTTCTGCAGCCACCAGCAAATCTTCCTCGGTAACGTTCTTGTTAATCACATCCCGCAAGCGCTGGGTGCCAGCTTCAGGTGCCAGTGTCAGCGTCGTCTTGCGAACCTTTTGCACCTCATTGGCCAGCTCGATGGAAAATGCATCCACCCGCAGCGAGGGCAGCGAGACACCGATCCCTTGACGGCCATATTCCTCCACCAGTTGTTTGACCAAGATCTCCACCCCGGAGTAGTCCAGGGTACTGAGCGACGCCAGCGAGATTTCATCATAGCCAGTGTTCTTCAGTTGTTCCTCCGCCTGCCGTGCCAATACCTCAACAGACCTCTCCCGCACCGGACGGTAGACCATCCCGGCATGGCAGAAGCGGCAAGCCCGCTGGCATCCCCGCATGACTTCCAGCACCGCCCGGTCATGGACGATGCCCAGATAGGGTACGACGGGCTGCGACGGGTAATAGGCAAGGTCAAGGTCCCGGACCAGCCGTTTGCGAACCCGTAACGGAATCCCTTCAGCGCTGGGCGCGAAGGATTTTATCGTTCCGTCTGCATGATAAGATACCTCATACAGGGCCGGGATGTAGACGCCTTCGATCTGAGCGAGTTCCTGCAGCAACGCAGCTTTTTCCAGATGGCGGTTGGTCTCCACACAATCAAGAAATTCCACGGTCACCTCTTCCCCGTCGCCCAACAGAAAAGCATCAAAGAAGTCGGCAAAAGGCTCCGGATTAAATGCCACCGGTCCACCTGCAATGACCAACGGATCGGTATCGCTGCGTTGGGCGCTGCACAGCGGTATCCCGCCCAGTTCCAGCATGTTTAGCACATTGGTAATGGACAGTTCATACTGCAGAGAGAAGCCGACCACATCAAACTTGGCCAGCGGAGTGAACGATTCCAGGGAATACAAGGGGATTTCCTCTTGCCGCAGCAGCGCCTCCATATCCGGCCAGGGTGCAAAGCTTCTTTCCATCAAATGATTGGTGGTCTCATTGACCAACCCGTACAGAATTTTGCAGCCGATATGGGACATGCCGATCTCATACACATCCGGGAAAGCCATCACCATTTTGGCTGATTTGCTGTCCCAATCCTTCTTGATCATATTCACTTCGCTGCCGGTATAACGAGCGGGTTTCTCCACCCGCGGCAAAATATCCCTGAAAAGCCTCTCTTTCATTATCTGGCCTCCGTTGGTTAAAATCATTGTTTTACTATATTAGCACAAAATCCACCGGCCGCGAAATGTCGATGGATTTCTTGGTTTTTGTTATATTTCCTCTGATCCCTCATACCCGGCTATGCCAGGATCAATGTCCTTCAATCTCTTTCATAAACGACTCGTATCATTCGTCCTAACACTCACCTTAGCATACATTTTAACACATTCGAACGACAACCCCCTGAATCATTAACTCACCTTCGCAAAACCAGCCGACCAACGGTTAGAATAACAAATCTACATACTCTCATCGGCAATCGGAGCGTTTTTATCGAGTCTGGCATTAACCGCTTGCCCCAGCAGCTTGTAAATGGTTGCAGCAACCGGTACGCCCAGCAAAACTCCGGTTATTCCCATCAAGCCACCGCCCACGGTGATGGCTGCCAGGACCCAAATTCCGGGCAGGCCAATGCTGTTGCCGACTACTTTGGGGTAGATGATATTGCCTTCCAGTTGCTGCAGGACGACAATAAACAAGATGAACAGCAAAGCCTTAAGCGGATCGACGATGACAATCAGTAAAAACCCGACGGCTGCACCGATATACGCCCCAATCATTGGAATCAATGCCGTCAGACCTATGACCGATCCCACCGACAAGGCATAGGGGAAACCAAAAATCCACATCCCCAAGGCACACAAGACGCCCAGGATGACCGCTTCTTTGCACTGCCCGACAATATAGTCAGAAAATGTCCGGTTGGTTACGCGCAAATCCGCATAAAGTTTCTCCCGGCGGTCATAACGCAGATAGGCCCGAAACAATTTGTCAAATTTGACTTTGAGGTTTTCCTTGTCCAACAAAATATATATGCAGAAAACCAGAGCCAAGACAAAATTAACCATCTTGCCGAATACCGAGCCGATCATGGAAACCGTACCAAAGGCCCAGCCCCCCAACAAAGCCAGGGCCTGCTGCAAAATGGCGGAGCCATCCATGTCGAGTGCCGCCAGTCTCTGTTGCAAACCCGGGATTTCGTCAGAATATTGCTGGAGCCAAACCAGCGCGTCATTATAGGCTTCCGGAAAACCGGCCGCGATTAAAGCAATGGTATGCCCCACCTGGGGAATAACGATATGCAGCACAAAATAAATGATCAGCACAATAGTCAAGATCGCCAGAATCAGGCACATGCCGCGGCGGGTCGCGTTGATAAAACGGTTCCGGCTGGCCGGAAAATAAATTCCCTCATATCCGGCCATCAGTATATTCAGAATGAAAGCAATGAAAGCCCCCAGCAGTAACGGATAGAAAACTGCGAGGAGGGCTTTGGTCTTGTTGATGACCGCAGGGAAATACATAACCAGCAGCAACACCATGCCGGCCAGGATGATCAATTTTACGGTTTGATTGCGCGGGGCCTTGTTCAGATTGTCGATCATGGCAAATTCCTTTCCGTTCTGCTGATTGAGGATTTGCATCATTCAAAAATTACGCAGCAATGTCATCCTGAGCGATAGCGAAGG
>DAOTHZ010000016.1:0-13325 GCA_035447945.1 Syntrophomonas sp. | reverse complement strand
GGATTTGCATCATTCAAAAATTACGCAGCAATGTCATCCTGAGCGATAGCGAAGGGTCTCTGATTAGCATAGTTTACCTGCAGTATAACAGGAATATCCCAGTTTGGCCATAAAGTAGTGTGAATTATTTCCAAGTTAGTTTTTCCAGAGCAATATGACTGCGATACCAATCATCATCTTGCAGGAGCATCTCCGGCGAGCCAGCATTCTTGATGCGGCCGTTTTCCAAAATGACGACGATATCACTGGCAACCAGCGATGACAAGCGATGGGAGATCGATAAAATGGTCCGGGCCTGGCCGGCTTTGCGCATTACCGCAACGATCCTCTCTTCGGTGAGGGAATCGAGATGGGCAGTAATCTCATCCAGCAGCAGAATGGGCGGGTCGGTGACGATGGCCCGGGCAATTGCCAGCAGCTGCTTTTGTCCCTGAGAGAACTGCGTATCACCTTTCACCTCAGTATCCAGGCCATTTTCCAGCTGTTCAACATACTCCCTCATACCCACCAACTCCAGCGCCTGCTCGATTTGAGTGCGAGATATATGGGCATCCTGCAGACTGATCTGATCCGCTACACTGCCGTCAATCAGATGAAAACCCTGCTCGACATAACCAAAGATTTTGCGTTTCTCATGATGGGGAATGCTGCATACATCGATGTCATTGATCGTTATAACTCCTTCCTGGGGCTGCAGCAAACCCAGAACCAGTTTGAATAGTGTGGACTTGCCCACCCCGGTGCGGCCGGCAAAAGTGACATTTTGCCGGGATTTGATGGACAGATCGATATTCTGTAAAACTTCATTGCCTGCTTCATAGGCAAAATTCACATTGCGAAAAGCGAGCCTGACACAGGCACGATCGGGAATCACGGTCTCTGCTGTCAACTCCTCATTCTTTCCTGTTTCCTCAGGTTCGCCATAAAACTCATCAACCCGGCGAATACCGGAAACGGCCTGCTGAATGTTCTGCAGTTCCATGCCGAAATTCTCCACCGGTTCAAACAGATTGGAGATAAGTTCGATGGAGGCCGCCACCATCCCCAGAGAAATCCCCAGCCAGCCGAGCTGATTGGCAGACATAATAACAATAGAGGCTATTACAAATGCCCGCAGGACCTGAATAAGGGGAGAGAATACAGCATCATAGAAATTCACTTTCTCAAGGGTTTGAAAATTTTCCCGCAAATATCCGGTATAATTCTGTTCCATATACTCTTCCTTGTTGCCGGCTTTAATCATCAGCACATTATTGAGACTTTCTGCTATATGGTTGTTGACCTTGCCGACCAGGACACGGTTTTTGATCTGCGCAATCAGCATACGTTTCTGAAACAAGCGGGTTATAAAATATATGACCGGCAGAAACAATAATGTGAACAACCCCAGTTTATAACTGAACAACCAGATCGATACCACGATCCCCACGATCTTGAAAACGCTCACCAACATGCCTGCCACCCCGCTGGCAAACAGGGTGTTGATCGCATCGACATCGTTGGTGAACCTTGAAACCAGTGCTCCGGAATCCTGGGAGGAAAAATATCCGGCGTTTACACGTGCAAGCTTAGCCATCATGGCCAGACGAATCTCTTTGCTGACCTTCTGCCCCATAACCGTCAAAATGAATTCTTTTATGAAATCAAAGATGCCGACCAGTACCAATACCGCCAGATAGAAAGCCGCCAGGCGTATTAATCCGTTGGGGTTTTTAGGCACCAGGTTTTGATCGATGACCAGTCTAAGGATCTGCGGAGGGATCAGGCTGGCAGTCACCGCCCCCAGCACGACCAGGATCAGCAGCACCATGATCATCTTGTTGTTTTTGGCAGTAAAACAGAACGATTTTTTGACTACACTTTTATTCATTTTGCTCACCTGCCAATCGCTGCAGTTCATAGATGCTGGCATACAGCTCTGATGTTTCCATCAACTGATGATGAGTTCCGTAATCAAAGCTATGATCAGGATGCAGCAGCACGATGCGATCAATCTGGCTGAAAATGGCCAGGCGGTGAGATATCAGGATGATCAAGCACTGCTGATAGTTGTTTTTCAGACTGCGGATGATTTTTTCTTCCGTGCCCATATCAACCGCCGAAAAAGGATCGTCAAGAATAATTATTTTGGCTTTATGCAAAAGAGTTCTGGCCAAAGCAATACGAGCCTGCTGCCCGCCGCTCAGGCGGATGCCGCTGCTGCCGACCATAGTGTCTGCCCCTTGTGGCATGGCCGGCAGGTCTTCATCCAGACAAACATCATGCAAAACCTCGCTTATGTCTTCATTACCGCCCAAAGTGATGTTGTTGTAAATCGTATCTGACAGCAGCTGCGGATTGTGGCCCAGATAGGCGATCATCTGACTGCGCTCATAATCCGAATAGTCACGCAGTTCCTTGCCGTCGATGCAAATGCTGCCGGCATAAGGGTATAATCCCAGCAAAGACATGCCCAGCGTGGTTTTGCCGGAGGCGATCGCTCCGGTCACACCGATGATCTCTCCCTGCCGGGCATTGAGGCTGATACTTTTAATAACATTTTCCTGCGCTTCAGGATAGTGAAAGCTCATATCCTCAATGGTCAAAGAGGTTAAACCCTGGCGGATATCCTGAGCCGTATCCTGGCTTTGATATTCCCTAAAATAGGGTTTTATCCGCTGCCATGAAATCTGTGACTTCTGTACTGAATTGAAAAGATTGGCGGCTTTGCTGGCTTTGGTGGCCAGCGCGGCAAACATGATCATATAGGCAGAAAAGTTTCCCACGGTCCAACTTCCCTCGATTACTCGGTTTCCGCCCAGGTATATAACGATGATCACGCCCAGCATAGCCACCACATTATAGACGGGCTGCATGGCATTGCCAAAAAGGTTGGCTTTTATCGCCTGGTCCTGCAGATCATTGAGTTCCTGATGGTATTTCTCCCGGCTTTGCCTCTCCAGGCCGTTGATCCGGTATAGCATGGCATGCTCAATATATTCATAAGTCATGCCCGTGATAATACTGCTTTTTGTTCTATAAGCAATGGAATACTTGTATATAATCCTTTTCAGTTTTTCCGCGATGATCATGGCCACGGGAATAAAAATCGCCCCCAGGAGGGTTATTTTTACATCGTAATAGAGCATGGCGGCCAGATACGAAGCCATCAAAACCCCAGTATCAAAAACTTCGGTCGTAAATTTGCGCATGCCTTCAACACATAAATCTACATCCGCCAGAACTCTGGTCATTAGATCCCCGATATTTTCATGTTGTAACTCCAGATAACTTTTATTGATTACGCTGTTGTAAATCATCAGGCGCATGACGGCACCGGTCTGATTGGCAAAACGGCGGGTGTAAAAGCGTTTCAGGTAGCGCATAAGCTGGATGCCCGCGATCATGAGGACAAAGAAAACCGCCAGCCGGATCAAGGCCGCCAGCCCGTCCCCGCGCAGCAGCGCGTCAATCAGTTTGCCCTGATAAATGGGGCCCAGGATGGCGGCAATATTGTAGCCCAGGCCAAAGACGATAATAAAAGCCGCCACTGGTTTGTCATTTTTCCAGTAGTTGATAATTCTGTCCGGCTGACGCAGCGGCTTGATAGTATGTTTTTTCATTCTAATGTCAGTTCCTTTTTATCAGCTTTTGCAGATCTTAATAATGTTATTGTAGTGATCCTTTAAAGAAATTAGCAAGCTGCTTGACAAAAGAAAAAGCATTAATTAAAATCATGGTGTACTAGTACATTAATGCACTAAGCATAAGGATGAGGTGAGCCAACTGGACTACGATACATCAAAAGCAATTTATAAACAAATCATTGAGGATTTTCAAAAGCAATTGGTTCGCGGGGAGTTGGGTCCCGGAGATAAGATTCCTTCACAGCGGGAATACGCGCTGAAGGTAAGTGTCAATCCCAATACCGTGCAGCGAGCCTATCAGGAGCTGGAAAGGATTGGTCTGGCGGAGACGATCCGCGGGCAGGGTACTTTTGTCAAGGCGGATACGACTTTGATCAGCGAGATCAGGCAAGCGATGGCTGACGACATCCTGAATCGCTTTTTCGCAGAGATGAATTCATTGGGCTATGCCAAAGAACAGATCACTGAAGTATTAAACCGCCGATTAATGGAGATGAAGGGAGCAACTACCAATGATTGAATTTGATCAGGTTGGCAAGCGTTTCGGCAGCATACAGGCGCTTGATCAGCTGAGTTTACAATTCGGCCCGGGCAAAATTATCGGTTTGTTTGGACCAAATGGAGCCGGCAAATCAACTGCCATGAAGATGATCGCTGGTTTAAATCAGCCCGATAGCGGCCACGTACTGGTGGACGGTCAAAAGCCCCGCCACAGCCGGGTCAAAATCGCCTTTCTGCCGGAGATCGATCATCTGTACGGATGGTGGACGTTAAAGCAGGCGGCAGATTTTATGCGCAGTTTTTATGCTGACTGGGACGACCGTAAATACACAGAACTGCTTGGCTTTTTAAATCTGCGCGAGGATATGAAAATCAGTAAAATATCCAAGGGACAACGGGCCAAATGCAAATTGATTTTAACCGTCTCCCGGCGCGCTCCCTATCTACTGCTGGATGAACCGCTTTCCGGCATCGATATTTTGACCCGGGAAGAAATTATCAACACCTTGATCCGCGATTTCCGGGAAGGAGAACAATCCATTATCATTTCCACCCATGAAATAAATGATGTGGAAAGCCTGGTCGACGAGGTTTTCTTTATCGACCAGGGCAGGATCGTAGTGAGCGGTTCGGCGGAAGAATTACGAATAACCCAGGGGTTGTCGCTGGTTGAAATAATGAAGGAGGCCTTTCGCCATGTCCAACAGTAAACTTAAAATGTTCACCAAACTGTATTTGAAAGACCTGCACGAAGTCACAGCAGAGATTTTGATCGTGGTAATCGGAGTCGTTCTGGTGACCATTGGTTTCAGCCTGGATTCAGAAGTGCCTCCTCCGGCATTTTTATTCCCCTTGTTTTTGCTGTTGGGCCTGGTCGGATTCTTGCCGCTGCTATCTTCGTTTAAGCTGTTGTCGCGGGAATGGAGCCATAACACGGTGTATCTGGTCATGTCTCTGCCGGTATCCGGCGCCATGATTTTAGCTTCCAAAATGATGGTGCTGCTGACCCAGTATGTCGGGGGAACGCTTTTGCTCGGTCTGAGCGGATATCTGCTTTTTGCCACCAAACTTTTTCAATACATCGCACCCTATCAGCCGGATCTGGCGGTGCTTGCCAATAATCCGGAATTAGTCAGCAATTTATTGGCTTTCTATCTGGCCGGACTGGCCTTCCTGGTTTTTCTATGCTGCACCAGCTTCTTCAGTCAGATCGCCGGCAGGTTAAGCGCAAAATTCTCGGGCCTGGTCACGGCAGTAACGTTTGTGTTCACCCTGATCTTATCCGGTAAATTACTGGAAGCGCTGGGAACCGGCAGCCATGAGGTTAACCTGGTCATGGTACGGATGTCGGGCAATACAGATAGTCTGGTCAACAGTCTGTATCTTTCCAGTCTAGGCTATCTGCTGCTGGCGATCATATTATTCATCCTGGCAGCAGTGATCTACGACCGCAAACTGGAATTATAAAACCAATAGCAACGCGATAACGGCTACGCTTGCCAAAAAAGGCAACAGCCGTTATCCTGTTGAAAGGAGAAAAATGGGGCTCAGTTGAAGCTCGAATAGCAACAAGGAGGAGAAAAAATTGCCCAGCAAAGATACAGAACAATTTATAAAGCAGTTGGAAGCGGAACTGGCAGCCAAAAATAATGAGATCGCTGCTCTTAAGGCACGGGAAGCGCAGGTTATCAAATCAAATCAAGCCCAGGCCGAGGAGCTGGAGGATTTAAGAGTGTTGGCGCTGGCGGTGCGCAAACACTTCCATAACAATCTGGCAGTGGAAAGATGTGCCGCTTGCAGCAAATGTGATTATGAAGAGCTGGAAAAAGCCATGCTGCAATGCAAGGCCTTTACCCGCATCCGGTTGGATTAGGCTTAACAATCTTTTGAGTGTACAATTTTGGCAGGATAGGTTTGGACTGATCATTCTGGCGATTAGGGTCAACAATCTTTTAGCCGCACCCGTGGCCCATGGTTCAAGAGGCTTTCAATCATTTGGGCCTCGCTGATCAAACCTTGCGGCATATGTTGCTGGTCGAGCACCATGACCATGGTATAATAGCCGGGGCGGGTCGAGGCAAGAATACTCTTGATCAGGGTATCTTCAAAACTCACCACCTGATGAGAGGCCAAAAAGCCTTTATTGGCCAGTTCACTTTTTTTATTAACCAAATAGCGCATAAAGGCGTAACCCAGCAGCAATCCTTCCCGCCGGGCCGCCCAAAATAATATTAAACCGGCCAGGATATGGTTGGCACCGCTTTGTTGCAGATAAAAAAGGTAGCCGCCATAGGCACAGAGAAGGATGGCGATGGTTTTTCCCAAACCGGCTGCTACGGAAGTAGCTCTCTTATATCCGATCCGCAGGGAAAGGATGGCTCGCAAGATCCGGCCGCCATCCAGCGGCAGCGCCGGTAATAAATTAAACAGGCCTAAAAACAGGTTGATCTGAAGCAATAGAGGGGTTTTATGCAAAAGGTGGGGCGGCAGCAAATAAAAAAAAGCCGCCAGGGACAGGCTCATGATGGGCCCGGCCAAGGCGATATAAATCTCCCGGTCGGGATCAAGTCCGGTGAAATCTTCAATTTTGGCCTGACCGCCAAAAGGCAGCAGTTCAACTTCCGCGACTTGCACCCTTAATATTTTGGCCATGATGGTATGGCTGAGTTCATGCAGCAATACCGAAGCAAAAATTATGAGTATTTCGCTGCCCAGCCCCAGCCAGGTATAAACTGCGCAGACCAGTAAAAAAAGCCAGTTGATCCGCACCCTTATCCCGGCAATTTTACCGAGAATCATTTTTATTCAAAAATACTGCGAGGGTCGACGGGATCGTTTTTGCTGCGCATTTCAAAATAGAACTGCTCACCGGTTTTGCCGATTACCTCCTCGATCAGTACCGGATGGTCAACTTTTACTTCTACTTCCCGCAGTCCCCCATAAATGGACTCCAAACCGCCGATATGCTTGATTTTGACCGTATACTCCCGACTTTCTTTGGTGATTGCCTGTACGGTCCCCGGCAAAACCGCCTTGACCGGTGTACTTGCAGCTACTTTAAAGTTCATTCCCGGGTTGAATGTTTCACCACCCTGCGCTTCATTCCAGTAAGAACCAAATTTCTGTTCCACCGCTATATATTCACAGGGTGACTTGATCAGGGTCCGGACCGAAGCCGGCAAACTTTCCAGGCCGCTGCGCTCCGGGTGGTAGATAAGCTGATTGAAGGTTTGGGTAAGGGCGTCATCGGACGTCATTATGTATCGCAGGACAGGCTCCACTGCCTGTTTGCCGGGGCTGTCAGATTGCATAACCAGTCCCAGCACAGCCGCCAGGACGATTACCATCAACAAACGAATCTTAAAACTATAAAACACCAAGCTCACCACCTGACTTTTTAATAAATATATAGTAAGCTTGGTTATTTTATGTCAGCTTTGCAGCCTGCTTCGTAAAAATACGTTTATTAAGATAAATTGCTTATTTTATTTCATAATCCGCGTCAATCGTATCATGGCTGCCATGGCCAGGATTTTCCCGTGATTTGCGTACCACTTTTTGATATACATCGGCCGGTAAAAAGAAGCGCGACCAGGACAGGATCTGTTCGATATTGCGCAGCAGATCGGGCCGCCCATCCCAATGCTGATAAAGCACCTGGGGGCTCACACTGTTCATAAATCTTTTCAGGATCAAAGCCACCAGCAAAACATCGTCGACCTGACCTACAAAAGGAATAAAATCCGGCAGAAAATCGATGGGCGACAGAACATAGGCGGCAGTCCCCAACAGCAAGGCCTTTTCCGTCACCTGAACCCGATTGTCGCGGGTCAGCCGGTAAAGCAGTTTTAAATAATTGGGTATCAGCATAATCGCTTCCTGTAATTTTCCTCGCGCCATGTCCAGATCAATTCCTTCCTTTTTCATCCCCTCGCTCCTCTCCGCTGATCAAAAGACCAGTTTTTTCCCTCTCATGTTTACACTCAGAATAAAGCCCACCGCCAGCATGTTGGTAAGCATGGCACTGCCGCCGTAGCTTAGGAAAGGCAAAGGTATGCCGGTAATGGGCATGATACCGATTGACATGCCTATATTTTCGAATATATGAAACATCCACATGGCAGTTATGCCGATGACCAGGAAGCTGCCGTACAGATCATTGGCATTAAAACTAATGATGACTGCCCTAATCAATAGTATTCCATAAAGAAGGATAACCAATACCGCACCAATAAATCCCATTTCCTCGCCAATTACTGCATAAATAAAATCAGTATGATGCTCCGGCAGGAAATTTAATTGCACCTGACTGCCGTTAAACAGGCCTTTGCCGGTCAATCCCCCCGAACCGATCGCCACCAGGGACTGGATCGTATTCCAGCCGGCATCCCGTCCGCCCTGGCCGTCATTATACGGATCAACAAAGACGATCAGCCGTTTGATCTGATAATCGTCCAGCGGCATCCAGGTATCGAACTTGAAATGCATGAACAACATTAGAGCAATGAAAAGTGAAGCAATTAAAATGATCATTCCCAGTACTTTTGGGTTAGCCCCGGCAATAAACATCATCACCAGGGTGACCGCAATATAAACCAGCGCTGTGCCCAAATCAGGCTGCATCATGATCAGCAGGAAGGGAATGCCCATAAATATGAAACAAGGCAGCATTTCCCGAAAAGTATCCAGACTATCTTTACGTTTGTTTAGATAGGCAGCAAATGCCAGGATCAGCAGGATTTTGGTAAATTCAGCCGGTTGGATTTTGGGGAATGGTCCGAAGCCTATCCATCCGGTCGTGCCGCGTACTTCCTGCCCAAAAATCAATACTATAACAAGCGTAATAATCGATATACCATATAGATATTTCCAGTATCCTTCCAACTGGGAATAATCAAAACGGATCAGCATGATGGCCATAACCAGACCTACAATCAACCATAAGATCTGCTTCTTGACATAATAAAAAGGATCGCTGGTGATCCCGCTGCTGGCGCTGAAAAGGATGACCAAACCGAAAGCCAGGATTATGGCCAAGCTGAAGAGAAAACCTTTATCTAAAAACTTTATTCGTTTTATTTGCATTTCAGACCCCTCCCTGCTCCATTATAGAGGTAATAAATCAACCCTGTCCAGTTCCCTGGTGCGGCTAATCATTTGCTTAGATGTTAAATTATGGTTAAGGCGATAATAGCCCCTGATCAGGCAGATTTTTTTGTGATCTGCTCATCCGATTCATACTTTATCAGCAGAAAACAACATCCCGCTTAAAAAATATTTAATCTCTTTAAGCGGGATAAAGGGTCGTATGTATATACGAAAAACAAGGTCGGGCACCGGTTGGCTTATATGGCTGGAGCCCTTTTCAATCCTTTGATGGGAATATTGGCGATCAGGGCAACAGAATTGCTTTCCCCTTCAATATTGACCAGTAATCCTTCCATATCAATATCCATGTATTTCTGGATTACCTGGATCAGGTCATCACGAAGCAGATTAATGATCTCCGGTGATACTGTCGAGCGATCATGCACCAGTACCAGACGCAGTCTTTCACGGGCAATATCTTTGCTGGAGCTTGTTTCTTTCCCAAAAATTCTGCTTATCAGTTCTAACAAAATGAATCCCCCCCTACCTGGCTAACTTAAGTATTCTTTTAAACCTATCCACCAAATTAATGGAATCCTCCTGCGAATCGATGGGCAGATCTTCCCCGGTTATCCGTCTGGCAATGCGGCGATATGCCTCCCCGGCCCGGGAAGTGGTCTCCAATACGGCCGGCTCACCGCGGTTGGTGGATACAACGATGGCTTCATCTTCCGGTACCACACCCAGCAAATTGATGGAAAGGATATCGAGGATATCATCAATATCCATCATATCTCCGCGTTTCACCATTTTACTGCGCATGCGGTTGATGATCAGCTTCGAGTTGCTTAAGCCTGCAGCCTCCAGCAAACCAATGATCCGATCAGCGTCACGAACTGAAGATATTTCAGGTGTTGCCACTACTACGGCATCATCAGCGCCGGAAATGGCATTCTTAAATCCCTGTTCGATGCCAGCCGGGCAATCTACCAGGATAAAGTCGAATTCTTTGCGGAGCTCATTGGTAAGGTTCTTCATCTGATGCGGTGTGACCGCAGTCTTGTCCTTGGTCTGCGCTGCCGGCAAAAGACACAGGCCTTCAAATCTTTTGTCTTTTATGAGCGCCTGTTTGATTTTGCAGTTGCCGTTGACCACATCTACAATATCAAAAACGATTCGGTTCTCCAGACCCATGACCACATCCAGATTGCGCAGGCCGATATCGGTGTCGAGCATGACCACTTTTTTGCCCAGCATGGCCAGAGCTGTTCCAAGATTGGCAGTCGTAGTGGTTTTCCCCACTCCCCCCTTACCGGAAGTAATCACCAGTACCTTACTTTTCATTTTTTTAGCCCCCAATCATATTTTTAGCTTTTCGATAACGACCTTGCCTGCCCGGATCTTTGCCAGTTCCGGCGTGTTGACAATAATGCATTCTCCATCGGGTGGACGGGTGATATGGTTGGCAATCCGCAATTGGATAGGATTCAGACGAAAGGCTGCGATGACCGCATTTTCATCTCCATTGGCACCAGCATGGGCGATTCCCTTCAGTGCACCCATGACCAGAATATTACCCCCGGCAATGACTTCCGCTCCGGGATTGATATCTCCCAGAATGACCATATTCCCTTCACTTCGGTATTTTTGTCCTGAACGAAGGCTGCGATAAATCAGGGTGGTATTGTTGCTGACGGTATTTTCACCTTCGTTAAAACCTTGATAAAAACATTGGCGGTCAGGATCAGACCTGGGGTCTTTTTCGTTGATCAGTTCTTTCATATGAAAGCCATGTTCCAGCAAGATATCCTCCATTTCCCGAAGTTGCCTTTCGGTGATGCTTTTGTTACCTACATCGATGCTCACCAGACTGCCCGCTAAATATGGGTCGATCGCATTCAGATTTCTTTCCAATTCAGCTTTCATATCTGCAAAGCTTCCCCAAGCTTTAACATTGATAATGAGGTCCGAGCCTGCACCCTTTGGCGTTACCTCCACAGACATTAGCAAGCCTCCTTATCCGCCCATTCTTATATCATCATTTATAGTTTATTCTTTTAAATCCATATTTTACCTCTATTGAAAAATATAATAAAAGAGGAAATGTCCTCGCATTTCCTCTTTTGAAGTCGTTCTGCCCCCAGAAAATTATTTGATTATTCGCCATCAGCCTCGACTTATTATTGTTTTTTTATTCTTGGGACGTAGTATTGCCGGCGGGTCTTGTTATGGCATCACCATCTTTTTTTGCCTGCGCACTGCGGGTTTTCTCCTCGGCATCAATAATTTCCTGATAATGATCAACCAGACCGAAATACTGTTCAAATACAGCTTTGGCTACCCATCCGGCTGATTCGCTGCCGTGCTGACCGTATTCGATCACTCCGGCAAAAGCAACCTGAGGATCGTTGGCCGGAGCATAGGCAACAAACACGCCGTGAAATTCGCTCAAAGTCTTGTCCCCTACCCGGCCGGTCTGGGCAGTACCGGTTTTAGCTGCTACCGGGAGGGTGGCGGGAAAATTGGTGAAAAGGAAACTACCCGTACCTCCAGCTCCGGTTACCGCCTGCATGGCCTGTCTGGTCAAGGCCAGCGTGCTGGACGAAACCGAGGTTTTGTGAATGATGTTCGGCTTGACCAGCTCGACCTGTTCGCTGTTGGGATCGGTGATTTCTTTGACGACATGCGGTTTCATCAGATAGCCGCCGTTGGCGATGGCAGCAACATAATTGGCCAGTTGGAGCACGGTATACTGATTGGAACCCTGGCCGATGGACATGTTAAAGGTATCAAAGGCCTGCCATTGGGTATCAAAATTATAATCTATCTTGTACTGGGCTTCCAGTTTGGCACTTTCATTTTTTTGTTGCTGCTGCAGTTCTTCCTTTTCTTCATCACTTTGCGCAGCGGCCAACAGGCGGTCATATTTTTCGGTCAGTTGTTGGCGCAGATGATCATATTTGCGATCAATCAGAATGGCATTGATTTCTTTTTTCCAGGCCGGCGTGGGCACCAGTCCGCTGGCTTCTCCGCTGAGATCGATGCCGGATTTTTGCCCCAGACCGAAATCCTTGGCAACTTCGATTATTTTATCCTTGCCAGCCCTGCGCCCTGCTTCCTGAAAATAAGTATTGCAGGAATCCGCCATGCCGCTGAAATAGTTTTCATTGCCATGTACGCCCGTACAGGTAATATAAGGGGCAATCCAGTAACGCCCCGGGCAATTAATATAATCGTTGGGATCCAGATTGCCTGATTCCAGGGCTGCCATACCGGTGATGGGTTTAAAAGTCGAACCCGGTGGATATTGCGCCTGAATAGCTCGATTAATGGCCGCCCCCGGTTCCATTGGATCATATTGGTCTCCAGCCGGAAAATAATAGGCCGCCACAGAAGAAGCCAGTTTTCCCTTGAAATCATCCGGGCGCATGTACGGACTGCTGGCCATGGCCAATACCTCGCCGGTTTTCACCTCTAAAAGGACGGCTGAACCAACCTTGGCCTTGGGATGGGTCTGCTGGATTCGCTGCAGGTTACTTTCCATACTGGATTCCATGACCTTCTGGAGCTTCAGATCCAGGGTCAAAGTCAAATTCTTGCCCGGCACCGACGACATGGTCACCAGTTCCCCCATCGGTCTGCCCTGGGCATCAACCTCCACCCGCCGAGCGCCGTCTTTGCCTTTCAGCTGGCTTTCATATTCTTTTTCCACGCCGGATTTGCCAATCAGGCTGTTGATGCTGTATTTTTCCCCGCTGGCTGCCAATTCCTCTTCATTGATGGAATGGATATAGCCTAGCACATGACCCGCCAGATGCTGCTGGGGATAGACCCGCAGCGGTTCTATATTGACCGCAACGCCGGGCAAATCCTGGCGGCTTTCCTCAAGCTTTACCACCAGTTCCCAAGGGATATCACGCATGATCGCGACCGGCTCGTATAAACGATATTTTTGCAGCTCGATTTTTTCTTTGATCTGCGCTGCTGTCACTTCCGGATAATAGGGCTGCAGCAAGGTCAGCAATTGGGCAACGATCTTTTCCTGATCGTTGCCCTCCAGGTAGCTCAGGCTCAAGGTATAAACCAGTTTATTGGCCGCCAAGGTCTCCC
>DAOTHZ010000015.1:13956-34174 GCA_035447945.1 Syntrophomonas sp. | reverse complement strand
TGCTTTGTCTGCAAAAGTAAAAAAATATGTGATAAAATTCAATTATGGTTATTGAATGAGGTGATAATATGCATACCCATCAAGATAATTCTCTGACCCCACAAGAAGTAGCCCAACAATTGCAGATAACCAAGAATACCGTTTACGAATTGGTGAAACGAGGAGATCTTCCAGCCTTTAGGATCGGCAGAAAACTCAGATTTGACCAGCATGACGTGGATATGTATAAACAAACGGGCAAATTTACGCAACCCTCTGGTCCGGTCAATCAAACTCAACCGACCGTCAAAGGTACCTGTTTTTCCTATGCCGGAGCAGAGCGTCGGCAGGAACTGGTGATTTGCGGACAGGACATCATTCTGGACATTCTTGCCCGACACATGGAACGATACAGCGGGGGACTTAAAATACTGCGCAATCAAATCGGCAGCTTTGATGGTCTGATGGCACTTTATCATAATCGTGCTGATATGGCGGCAGTCCACCTCTGGGATGGTGACTCCGGAACATACAATGTTGCTTCTGTACGCCGTTTGCTGCCCGGCATCCCGGTTGTCCTGGTTCATTTGGCAATGCGTATGCAGGGTTTTTACGTCAAGAAAGGCAACCCTAAAAACATCCAGGATTGGACCGATCTTGTCCGCCCGGAGATTCGCTTCATAAACCGAGAAAAAGGCAGCGGCACACGAATTCTATTGGATGAAAAATTTCGTTCTTTGGGATATGATCGTTTGCAAATACAAGGCTATACACAAGAAGAGTTCAGCCACCTGGCGGTTGCCAGTGCCGTCGCCCGAGGCGAGGCTGATGTGGGTCTGGGCAACCAGAAGGCGGCCATGCAGGTACGGGAAATTGAATTTATCCCCTTGCAGAGTGAAAGATATGATCTGGTGGTGAAGCAGGAAGATTGTTATACCGACTGGTACAAAGCCGTTTTGCAAATCATCAATTCCAGTGAATTTGCAGATGAACTCAAAGGTCTGGGTGACTATGATTTACATGAAACCGGTCGAACCACCAAACTTTAACCCTTTATGGGCACTCCTGGGCGTCGGTATTTATTTTCATGGCATCCTCGAACAGTTTGTCAATCAAATCCTGAAAGCGACCATAGCATTGGTTGGGACATTCGTTTTTTACAATACTTTGAACCCATTTGCAGGCAATAACAGCTTGTTTCATTTGTAATTGCTTTGTCCATGGTTTGGTTGTAGTTATTTTCCTTGTTCATACGCATCTCTTGTATCCTCCAACATGTATTGCCAATCTCCCCCCTAACTCTAAAGAATTATCCGCAATTTTTTAATGGATGTAAAAGAAATGCTGAACGGAACCAGTTTTGTATGCCAATTATGATATAATAAACCTGTACATCTGCTAAAGAGGTGATCATCGTGTCATTGGAAGTAAAGCGAACCAAAATAAAAGAACTCCTCCATCGTAAAATCATTACCCCCATGGAACATGACAAAATTGTTGCGCTTTTAGCCGAATTGGCGGATGAGGGGGAGATTGTCGCAGAATATAAAAGCATCTACAATACTTGCAAGAAAAACACCACCAAGCAGCTGATCGCCCCTAACTCAGCTGTATATCCCGATTTTTCTGTAGACATGATCGAGCCGTTGGATGACAACAGTTACTTGATTTTGTTTTACGTCGACAGCGAGAATAAAAAAGGCGACATGCTGCGCACCAATTTAAAATGTAAAGTGGTAAACGGTCAATACGAGGGAACTTCATTCCAGATAAAAAAAGTGCGGACCCGATTGGGCGGCGCAAAGATAACCGAAGAATGGTCAAAATTTACCAAGCCTAAAACCAAATGAAATTCTTTTTCATTTGCTGTCATCGGGGGTGAAGCGCTGATTCGCCCAGAGAATAATGGCCGCAGCGAAGGTACAACAAGCATTGTTGAGAATATACGTATTTTGCCAATTACATCAAACTTGATTATTTTGCTATAATTGAAATACAACGTGTTGTCTCGATGGCGTAAATCCTGTTGTCGAGACTTTCTTTTTTTCGCAGATAACTTATCTGCTGATCTGTTCGTAATCTTACTGCAAGGAGGAACACCCATGTTCAAGGTAAGCGATTATGTCGTATATAGCACAACGGGAGTATGCCGGATCACCGCTATCGGAAAAGATGAATATGCCGGCAACAATGATACCGAGTACTACGTTTTGCAACCTGTTTATGATACCAATATGACGATAAAAATACCTGTAAATAATCCCAAAATTGCCATGAGGCCAATCCTTACCCAAGAAGAAGTCCTGTCCCTAATCGCCGCCATGCCAACCCAGGAAACCATTTGGATAGAAGACAACCGGGAAAGAAATGAGTTATATAAAACCATTCTCAAAAGAGGAACGTGCCAGGAATGGATAAAACTCATCAAAACCCTGCATGTGGAAAAAGAAGCCCGCTTGGCCAACGGCAAAACCCTGACCAGTACAGATGAAGAAATCATGCGAGCAGCCGAAAAACAATTGCATGAAGAATTTGCTATTGCATTAAATATATCTCCGGATAAGGTTCTCCCATATATTCTTGAACACATTTCTTAAATGCCGCAGTAAAATCTTAAGCACCAGCATAAAAAGACATGTAACGCGCACATTGAAAGAATGGAAGCCCCGTCGTCAAAGCTGCACGTTTCGTTCCCAAAAAGGAGGCTGAAAGCCTAACCGTCCGCTTCATGGCAGACGGCTTTTTTGTGTGTAAAATCCGTTGCAAGAGTCATCATGATAGCGTACCACCCAGCCTTTGGCGAGTACGATATTTCTCTATGACCAAGGCCGGTATCGATAACAAATCTTTCATGAAGACTGTGCCGCGCCATAAGCAGGCCCTTCTTCATTGATTATTTATCTTTTTTGCATACCTTCAATAATTATGGTCAATTGGTTGGTCATCCGCTCTTCCAGATTATATTTGCCGTCATTTAAACACCAATCATAAAGCATGCCTCGTCCGCAGCTAAGTACGATATTGGCTAATTTCTCGGCTGAGACGTCGTCACGGATCGTACCCTCTATCTGCGCAGCCTGGATTGCATCCCGCAGAATTGTATAAAAGGACCGTTCCTTGGAAATAAAATACTGCGTGCCGGCATAGAGTTGACTTTTGTATATTTGACGAACAAAATCAACCCCCAGGAAGGTGGCATGACGCGCCTGGAAAACGACCGTCAGCAGGATTTTTTCAATAGCATCGCAATGGGGCGCATTCTCTGCATAAAATTGGCTGTAGCTTTTATCAATAATGAAATAGGTTTCCACCACAATGTCATCTTTGGATTTAAAATAATGATAAAAAAGGCCTTTGGCTACCTCTGATTCTTTGGCAATCTCTTCTACCGTAACATTTTCAAAACCTTTTTCAGTGATTAGCCGGAAAGCCGTGTCAAATATCTTCTTTCTGGTTTCTGCCGCCTGCAGGTCGCGTTTGGTAGGTTTCTTTTGATTCATGTTCGACTCCTTGAATAACAGTTTCGGCGGGTCTATTATACCATTTTTCCTCAGCCAACATAAACTTAAGCAAAAATTCAACTGCGGCGCTTAATCCGCCGCAGTTGCTCTAGCCGTTGATTTCATGTTAGCTTGTAAAGGAATCAGGATATAAATGATTTTTTCCCTTCCCAGTAGGGCTTGCGCAGTTCCTTTTTGAGCATTTTGCCTACCGCATTGCGGGGGATGGCATCGGCATAATCAACTGATTTGGGGACCTTAAATCCAGCCAGATGCTGCCGGCAATGGGCAATAATCTCATCTTCGCTGATGGAATAACCCGGTTTCAAAACCACGATGGCTTTGACTTGCTCGCCCCATTTTTCATCCGGTATGCCAATAACACCTACATCAGCAATCCCATTCAATTTCAGGATTACGCCCTCTACTTCAGCCGGATAAATATTGGTGCCGCCACTGACAATCATATCTTTGGCGCGGTCAACCAGATAAATATAGCCATCTTCATCAATCCGGGCCATATCTCCCACCGAGGTCCATTCATGATTCAGGAATGATTCCCGGGTGCTCTCCGGGTTCTGCCAATATCCATCAAAGGTAGCGGGACTCCGTGAATAAAGCACCCCTACTCCGTCCGGACCAACTTCCTGACCTTTGTCGTCAACGATTTTCAAATCCATATCAAAAATACCTTTGCCAATACTGCCTTCCTTTTTGAGTCCGAACCATTCCTCTGTCGTAATGCTCGTTACAAAACCCAATTCAGAAGCACCCAGCATGTTAATGCATTTGGCATTGGTAAAGTGATCTGCCATTTTTTGAAAAATGGTGCTGTGCATGGGGGCTCCGCAGGCTACTGCCAATCGTACCGAAGAAAGGTTGTATTTGGCAATGGTTTCAGGCGGCAGGGACAGCATCCAGTCAAACATAATCGGTACCATAAAAACAAAACTGGGTTTATGCAGGTCAATCAGCCGCAGGGAATCCTCCGGTATAAAAGCCGGCGCAATACAGAGCGTTCCGCCTACCATTAACGTGGTGAGAAAATAACCGGTAGTCGCCGCGGCATACATGGGGGCAACGACCAGCATGGAATCATCACGGCTCAGACCAAGCTCTATGGCAGTGGAGATAGCCATATTGTAATCACAGTACATGGTCCGCACTGCTCCCTTGGGTTTTCCAGTGGTACCGGAAGTATAGAAAAGCAGGTGCATGTCTTCCGGCAACACATCTGCTTTAGGTTCCTCTTGACTCCCGCCGGCAATCAGTTCTTCGTAGTTCAGCACGCCTTCTGCCGGGGTATCACTGATCAGAACGATTTCTTTAATGGTGGGCAAGCGATCCAGCAATGGAGAAATTAAATCATATTGTTCCTGTTTGACAAAGATCACTTTGGCCTCACAGTTATTGATCTGATAAATAATCTCCTCCGGGGTCAGACGATAATTTCCCAAGGTTATGGGCAGACCAATCATCTCCGCAGCCACGATAACTTCGACAAACTGGTAGGAATTGGGCATATAGGTTGCTATCAAATCGGGCTTGTTCAATCCTTTGGCCAAAAGCGCATTGGCCAATCGCACACAGCGCTGCCACATTTCGGCGTAGGTTTCACTAAAATCCTCCGTTTTCAGGGCGATTCGGTCAGGATGTTTTTGCACATGACCTCTGATGGTAGAGATGCCGTTACTGGTCAACGATGTTTTGCCTGGTTGTTTGCCGATAAAATCCATCATCATTTCCTCCTTTTATGCGTTCCTGTATTTTGTGTAATTTAAAGGCTTCTGCTATTTTGAGAATCTCCCTGGGAAACGAATATTATGCAACTGATCTCTGTAACGGGGATTATGTGCATCAAACAGAATCAAGCCCGGTTTAAAATCCCTCCTTTTTATTATTCTTTCAGGGTTTGATTCCATTGTACTTTAGCCAATGACCTCGGTCAACGAAATTGTTTTCCTAAAAAATTAAGAGAAAAATCTCCATCAATTTTTCTCTCAATAAAAATGTTATATATTTTATCTACATTCAAAAATCTCAAACGCGGCTATAAATTCCTTCTTTCTCGACTATCCGATGTTGTTTGAGCAGCCTTCGCAAATGTTGTTTGACCATATACCATTCCCAGCAATAAACAAATTCATCCCTGAAGATCCGGGGGCCATAGAAAGTGCCTTCTTTAATGAGGTCTTCCTGCGTCCTTGGCCGGCTCAGCTTCTCCAGCAAGATATCGTCCCGGCGATCAATCAGTTCCAGGTACTGATCCAGGCGGGAAACAAATTCGTTTTTGGAAACGATACCGCTTTCATGACCGGTTACAAAAGTATCTGCATCCAGTTGGGCAATACGCCGGGCTGATTCGACGAACTGATCGTAATCTTCCCCCCAAGGGCCAAAAGCAGTTAAATCAATATCACTGCAGTAAACAATTCCCTGGAGGGGAAAATACATGACATTGAAACCCTGCGAATGCCCGGGGGCAGGAATCACTTCCATTTTGACCTGGCCAAAATCAAAAACGTCCCCCCAGCGGTAGGTACCATCCAAACGGGCCATGGAAAGGTACCATTCATGCCGATAGGCAATGGTTTTACTCTGCAGGTTCTCCGGTCGCGCAGTCTGTTCCAGCCAATGATCGGCCCAGGCATCACCCCAGACCTGACTCGTTCCGAAATCCTCAATGAATTTGCGTCGGTCGCGAAAATAGATGGATTCCGGTTCGTTGACCATGATCCGGGAATGATCGAAGACATAATTGAAAACGATATGATCAAAATGAACGTGGGTATTGAAAACAACTTCGATATTCTGCCGGTCATTTATCGCCCGCAATTGCTGCAAGCCCGCCCCCGGATCGATCACCGCCTGCACAGAATCATCGATCAGGATGGAATTGCAGAAGGGGAAGCGTCCGCTATTCTCTCCCAGTATCACTTTGATACGCCCCAAGTCCTTCAGTCTGTCCATTTCCAACCCTCATTTCATGTTTACCTTGATTAAAGGTTAATGATATTCTGCTCATACCTAACACTTCTCAAGAAGGATTGTTGTCCCCCCTGGCTTCCCGCGCCTTCACAACTGCTTTATGTGCTTTGTCCAGAGCAGCATTTATGTCGTTCAAAGTAGCCGTGGGGTTATGGAAACCGTAGCCATTGGTCACGGCAACGTAATCCAGATACCATTGGGCCTCACGATGGAGTTTCATGGCCTCGGCCAGCTTAGCCTGATCAACACCAGGTGTTTCCCGGGCCATTTTCAGTTCGTTGATAGCCTGTACTACTGCTTCTCCGGCCAAGTCCTGACTCTGTTTGGCCTGGGTCTGGATGGTTTCCACCCGGTTTTTTAACCATTCCGTGCCATTGCGGTGACAGGTGGTACAGCTCTGTTCAATGTTGTTCAGCGGACTCTGCCAGACATGGGAAGAGATCTTCTTGTTGCCCACCACCGTATAAGGCATATGACAATCAGCGCAGGCCACTCCGGCTGTTTGATGCGTGCTGCCCATAAAGGTTTCATATTCCGCATGACGGGCTTTCACCAAATTCGATCCAGCGACGGGATGGACCCATTCGGTAAATTGTTCTTCATCGTAATAAGCCAGGATCTGTTGTGCCGTAAAGCCTTTATCCCACGGGAACGTAACTTTTTTGGTTTCCGGGGCGAAGTAATAGGTTACATGGCACTGGGCACAGACCAGGCTGCGCATTTCCTGGTTGGTGACCTTGTCCAAATCCCGTCCTTGCCGCTGCAAGGCTTCTTGCAAAGCCGGGCGGGTGATTCTCAAAGCCATGGTCTTGGGATCATGACAATCCAAACAGCCGATCGGTTGGGTGATTTGCCCATTCATTTCGTCAAAAGACATCAGATAATATTTCGCCCCGTACTTGTCCATCATCTCAGGAACTTGGGTGGATTTACAGGTAAAGCAGGATGCACCCGCCTTTTGTCGGGCTGGATTAACGGATGTCACATCCTCAATGCTGAATATGTGTCCACGGGGCTCGTTGTATTCCTTGGCAAAGCCGGTTCCTTCATACATGGCCTGCAAGTAGAGCTTGGTATCATAATGAGACGGCTGGGCTGCGTTGCTCAGATTGGCCTGATAGCTGTCCCAATGAGCAGGATAAAACTGGCCCCATACAGCCGAATTAGTCTCAGTAGCGGCAATCTCGCCCCGGGCGGTTTCCGTTATCACGGTATTATTGCGATTGAAAAAGAAAACCCCGGTTAAAATACCAACCATACCGATGACGCTCACTGCCAACACCCATTTTTTTATCTTTGCTGCTTCCAAACAACACCTCTCCTTTCCTATTTGGGATGAACAATGTTCTGATGGCAATGAAAGCAATAGACGCCTCCATTCTCCCTGGTATCGCCAACGTCTCCCATGATGTCTCCGTGACAGCGCAGACAATTTTCCTGCAGAATCTTTTTACTCAGTTCCGTGGCGCGAATTTCATCCGGAGTGGTATTGGTGACCACGCGATAGACATCCCTGCTGCCAGTGTAAGCAGCATACATACTGCCGGTGACCAGTCCGTGCGGGTCATGACAATCTCCGCAATTGGCCTCCCGTGCATGGGAGGAATGCAGATAGGTGCTAACCTGATAATCCATGGCATGGCACTTCCCGCAGAAACCTGCTTCAGCCAGACCCAAGGCCGGGATCTTGACCATCAGCATCATGCCGAAACCCAATAGCATTAAAGCAGCAAGCCAAAGTATCATCTTTTTCATGTGGTTTGCATCAACTCCCCTTATGCAATATTGGGAATTAATTGTCTATTTGAATCATACAAGAGTAATTCTCGTTCGCCGATTTAATTCCTGCAATATCGGCGGGTCAACCAACAATTATGGAAAAGATAACCCAAATGTCTGGGAATAAAACGTCAAATGAAAACCTGTAACCCCATTACACAAAAAAATTCCTTCAGTCAAAGCCGAAGGAATGTCACATCGGTTCTTTAAATATTGCTTTTAAATAGCTTCCTGTACATATACCTGAGCGACAATATGGGACTGGTCCACATCATTTTGGGACCGGAATACTGCATGACAGCTTTGATCTTTTCCCTCATTTCCGGCTTATAGCAATGGACAGTGCATTGCGAGCACACCGGCTTGTCGTCGCCGTAAAAGCATTTATCAATCCGCTGTCCGGCATACTCAAACAATGCGCTGCAATCCGCACACAACTCATTCCTTGAGGTGCTATGATGGGCATGGCAATACATGGTGATCATTTGCTGCAGGGTTTTTATTTCCAAAGATCTTGAGAACGCCATATTTCCTCCGTTGATTTTATGGATTAACTTTGTTCTTCCCTTCATTATGCTGTTTATTGTATAAAACTGCCTTGCTTCTCCGTATTGGGAACCCGGTCAGAATTTAAAATGATTTTTCAAAATCGGATACGCCTTCTTCGGTTGACTTGTGAGTGAAACCCATTTTCTTCAGCACCTTGACCATGGAACGATTTTCCGCCAAAACGGTGGCAGTAAAGCCAATCAAACCGTTCTTCTGGGCGACATAAGTCAAATGGGTCAGCAATATCGAAGCGATTCCATTGTTTTTATAATCATCACTGGTAGCAAAACTGACCTCTGCCGAATAGTTGGTTTCGTTAAGAAAATATTGGCCCAAGCCGATGATTTTTTCAGTTTCCTCCTGTTGGTCTATCGCAACAATCGAAATCCCTTTGGCGTTATCCACAGTGATGATTTCCTGCAGGCTTTCATGGGGAACATATTTGCGCGGCGTAAAGAACCTTAGATACAGGCTCTTGTCGGAAAGCGTATTGAAGAAATCTCTTAATCTTTGTTCATCACTAATTCTAATCGGCCGTAACAGGATATCCAGGCCGGTCTTGGTTTCTCTGAGCGCTTCGTATTCTTCCATATATTTGCCGCGGGGACCGGGTACAAACTTCTGGTCTTTAAAGATCAGATTCAGCTTTTTGGCCTCTTCGATCAGCCATGGTCTAAAATCGGGATGAGCAATGGCGATCAATTCCATGGCCCTTTCCCGTAAATTCTTCCCATGCAGATAAGCAATTCCGTATTCGGTTACGACATATTGGACATCGGCACGGTGCAAACTCACGCCGGAGCCTTCCAGCAGATTGGGCACAATCTTGGAAACCGTCCCGTTCTTGGCGGTGGACTTCATCGCTACAATCGTCTTGCCTCGCTTGGCCAGGGGGGTAGCCCGCATAAAATTGGCAAATCCGCTAATACCGCTGTAATAAACCGTGCCCAAGGATTCCGTTGATGCCTGGCCGGTGAGGTCAATCTGCAAAACCGTATTAATCGCCGTCATATTGTCGTGCTGGGCAATCGTCGTCAGATTATCTACATAATCAATCCTTCTCAACTCTACCGCCGGATTATTGTTTAAAAAATCATAGGTTTCTTTCTTGCCCAGACAGTAGGTTCCGATGGTCTTGCCCCGGTTGATGGTTTTTCGACTGTTGTCAATGACGCCTTGTTTCATTAATTGAATAATCCCGTCGGTTAATAGCTCGGAATGCACGCCCAGGTTTTTTTTATCGCTGAGACTGGGCAATATGGAAAAAGGCACATTTCCATAGCCGATCTGAATCGTATCACCATCCTGTACCAGACTAGCGACATATTTGCCGATCTGGGATACGACTTCGCTTTCTTCCCGGGGATCGTATTCCGGCAGTGGTTCATCAAAAGGAAGCATAAAGTCAATATCATTGATGTGGATGAAACCATCCCCATGCACCTTGGGCATGAAGGAATTCACCTGGGCAATGACCAGCCCGGCGTTTTCCACTGCCGTTTTGGCAACATCAACGCTGACACCCAGATTAACGTAACCATGCTCATCCGGCAAAGATACTTGAATCAGGGCGATATCAACCGGCAACATTTTCCGATCAATTAATTCCGGGATCCTGGAAGTAAATATCGGCGTAAAATCAGCGTCTCCGTTGTTAATGGCATCCCGATTGGGGTCGCCGATAAAAAAGGAACTGATTCTAAAATTGCGTTTGTACTTTTCCAAAAAATAGTTGCTCTCATCGAAAACCGTCCAAACATAATATATGTCAGCATCAAAAAACGCCTTGGGGTTATTGACCAGGTAATCCATCAAAGATCTGACCAGATGCCTTGGTTCGCCGGCGGCGGTGCCGATGAAGATTTTATTGCCGCGGCGAATATTTTTGAATACTTCCGCGACGGAAACAAACTTCTCCGGATGGGATTTCTTTAATTCATCTATTATGCTGCCTTTTTCACACATGTTCACATGCTATCCCCCCTTTGCTGTCATGATTTTAATATACCACATATATTTTTTATTTAAAAACGCAGATAAAATCCTATTTAGTGCTTATTCCATGTCTTTCTTCAAGCAATCAAAAGGGATTTCAGTCCTTCATCTGAAACCCTTGCTTCTTCGCGGACGCATTTTGATTAAATTGAATCCAATTGCCTTCGTTAGTCGTATTATCATTTATCCCCTGACAGGTTTGTTGGCTCGTTCTAACGTCTTTATAATACACCGGAATTAATAGCGGGAAACTACACTTTTCAAGCCATTGGTCAGTCTCCATAAAAGAAATGCGGAAAAAATTGCAGCTACGCCCATTGAAACCGGTTCACACCAATAAACACTCCTCACACCCCAGGTAGCGGCAAAATAAACCGCCAGAGGATAGCGGAACACAAGGATCCGCAAAATCAATGTGAATAACGGATAAACGGGTTTTTGCAATCCCTGGGCCAAGCTGAATAATGCCAGGTCAATGGGAACCAGAATATAACCCAGCGCGGCAACGCGAACCGCATAGCTTCCCAATTCCATAATTTTCCCTTCCGCCTGAAATAGCAACAACAGGATGTGCGGAAAGGCAATGAATATCATTATGATAGGTAAAATAAAAACAGTCGCCAATAATAAAAAATACTTTATACCTTCGTTGACCCGCTCAACCTTCATCTGGGCGTTATTAAAAGACATGAATGGAATCATAGAGGCCGCCATACCGTTCAAAGGCAATAACCCCAGCATGGCCAGACGGGACATAATATTCCACGCACCCAACGCTTCAGCACCGAAGGATGAGAGCACCCCGTTCAACAAGGTCAATCCCAGCGGACTAACCAAAAGGGTAATTGCTACCAACGAACCCTGGCGCCCAATCTTTTTCCAAATTGCCAGGATCCCAGCTTTCCATTTTAAGGTTGGCATAAACAGACCGGATTGTTTAATCTTCTTCCCGATGTAAAAAGCTGATAGTGCCTGTCCCAGTAACGTAGCCAAAGAAGCTCCGGCAATCCCCAAATCCAAACCAAACATCAGGGTGGGAGCCAGGATTAAATTAGCGCCGTTTCCCAACAGCATGGCCTGCATAGGCGCCACGGTATTTCCATGCGACATAAAATTTGCCTCGCATATCATGGTGTAGGCCATGACAGGAAACCCAAGGATCAACCAAAATGTATAGAAGTAAATCTGTTCCAACATTTCCCCACGGGCACCGATCAAGCCAAAAACAGCATCACATACCCCGGGTATCAATAGCATGAATAAAGGCAAGATACACAATAGTACCAGCGGCAACGCAGCCTGTACGATGGCCTCTACCTGTTCAGTTTCTCCCCGTCCCCGGGCATGACTGATCAAGGCAGCAGTGCCCACTTGTACCCCTTTGCTCAGGGATAAAGCAACATAAAACAGCGGTATGGAAAAAGTCTGTGCGGCCAACGGCACCGCGCCCAGCCAAGAGATAAAAACGGTATCTATGACGGCATATAGATTCTGAAAAAACATGGAGATCATAGCCGGAATTGCAAGTGTTAAAATTATTGGCAGAATAGGGCCATTGCCCATATCTACAGACTTGGATGCAATGAATCTCACAATAAATCCCTTTCCGCAATGTGCCTAAATAAATTACATCTGAACTGTTTACCGATTTACACTCATCCTCGCAAGTAATTATGACAGGATTTGTAGAGACATAACTGCCTCCCGATCAGCTTGAATCAAGGCCAGGATTTTCTGAGCCCGGTCTGAATACAGATGGATGTCGGCATAATTAGGCTCATGAAGAATCTTCTGCATTAACAGACCATCACTGTCGAACCAACGGGGCAAAACCCCTCCTAAAAAATACTGATGTTTACGCAGTATCTCAATGGCTGCTCCTGTAGCAGGGGAAGCCAAATTTAAATAAATTTGTATAACACAGGCGTTCCGGGATAAAGCATCTTTTTCCTGCTGCAGCAGATAGATTTCGAGATCACTTCCCAGTTCAGTAATAGTAAAACGAGCCACCCCGGCACCTTCGTATATTTCAATTTGACCACGGGTAGGCACAGCAGAAAGCGGTTTATTGGCAGGAAGAAAAGTGTGGCCAAAATCATAGGCTAAATAGAGATACCGTAAGTTGGCTTCATATATCTCCGGCAGGTAAAGGGTTTGAGCCAAAGCCTTATATGTCTTAAAGAAAAGCACCGCAGCCACGCGCCCACTGCTGCTCTGTTCTTTTTGATAAGAAGCGGCGGGCATTAAATCCAGCTCAATGCCCGTTTCATACCCCCCGGCACGAATACTTGATTTTTGCGTGAAAACATGGTTACAGACCGCCTCCCCCCATAGCTGCTCCATGATTTGGGGATAGACCTGATTATGAGCGTAATCATGACAACGTTCGAGAATACCTTGGTTTCTGTATTCCCGCAATACAATGGCCTGTCCTTCTTCGTATAAAGCCGGATTGCTGACACAAGAACGATAAATAGCAGTTTGGCCCAACACCTGTCCCTTATTAGAAACCCCAATAGTTCTGATCATATCACCGTTGTTTTGCTGCCGTATGATGCCTTCCACATCATAAACCGACTTGATCGGGTATTCGTCACCATATACACTGCGATATAATTCCACCACGCCAGGAGCATCTTCGGGCAACATTAGCCGAATATCCAACTCCAGGTCATTTTTTGTAGAATTCTTCAATGCTATAACCCCCTCTGAAGAATAAATACTGCTCATTTAAACTTATGCAGTTTACATTAAAGAATCTTCTCCAATCCCCTTATGAAAGCTTCCATCGCTTCGTGCTGGGCAATGGTAACGCGAATATAATTAGGAAATCGAAATCCCGTCATGGTACGTACCATAACACCTTCCCGCATTAGCTTGCGATAAGCCAGGGTGTCACTAATCGGCAGTTTGAGCATGACATAATTGCCTTCATTGATGACATAGGACAGGCCCAATCTATCAAATTCCTGTCGTAAATAGGCTTTCTCCTCCGCCACCAGTTTCCGGGTTCGAATCACATGCTCCTGGTCATCCAAGGCTAAAAGTGCAGCTTCCTGGGCGATAGTATTGACTGAATAAACCACACAAGTTTTACGGATGATGTTGACGACCTCCAAATTGCCTATCAAATAGCCGATACGCAAGCCTGCCAATCCGTACATTTTGGAGAAGGTGCGAAAAATTATCAGGTTCGGATACTTCTCAAGCAGTGACAGGGTATCCGGAAAATCTTCCTTTTCCACAAACTCACAGTAAGCCTCATCGACTACAACAATTTGCTGACCATCGACCTGGTCCAGAAATCGAACCAGCTTTTCCTGGTTCCAGTAAGTTCCAGTAGGATTGTTGGGGTTGCAGATGAAAATTATTTTACTGCGTGCGTCCACCTGTTCCAGCATTGCCTGATCATCGAAGGCATACTCCTTTAAAGGCACCAGCCGGGCCTCATAGCCTGAAAATGTCGCTATCCATTCATACGTGGCAAAGGTTTTGTCAGCCGTGATAATGTTGTCTCCCGATTCACAAAAGGCATTAATGACAAAGGCAATCACTTCATTGGCACCATTACCGACCAAAATTTGATCCGGGTGAAGGCTGAATTTGTCCGCCAGTTTCTCCCGCAGATAATATGAATCACCACTGGGATAGATCGCTGCCCGAGCCGGGTTAAATTTTTGAAAAAGTTCCTGCGCGGCCGGTGGAGTACCCAGGGGGTTTTCATTATTGTTCAGCCGATACAACGTGTCGCAGCCGAACA
This sequence comes from Syntrophomonas sp., assembly GCA_035447945.1. Lineage (GTDB taxonomy): Bacteria > Bacillota > Syntrophomonadia > Syntrophomonadales > Syntrophomonadaceae > Syntrophomonas_B. Next base: position 19,624 of record DAOTHZ010000015.1, on the reverse strand, counting down.
TTTTTTTTAATTCCGGGTCTGGTTTGCTGGGAATATAAGCATCAAAATTATTTATATAAGATGGAACCAAATGATCCAAAGCTACGTTTAGCATGTCACATCACCTGCCCGATACTGCATCAATAACAGGTCAGCCTTGCCCGCATACGGTAAAATTAAACCGGGTTTAAATCCCTGACATAACAAAGCCGGGACCAGTTCAGCGTGCCAAGCTAGCCCCAAATCGATTTCAAAAAAGATGTTGGGAATCTTCTCCCTCGCAAACAGCTGTAAATGTCCTTTCAGGTTGGCAGCAGTATCCTCTCCCCCAAGGAGCGGCCGCAAAATCACCTGGTCATGGCCAATTTCCGATGAAAAAACTGAATGCGCGTGTTTGTATTCGCCCATGTTGCTAACTGGTCTAATCTCTCGGGGCAAAAACAACCGCTGATATTGACTTTGCAAGTAAGGCAATAAATCAGGATGGGTCCATATTCTTTGCCCGGGATCTTCACATAATTGCCGGTAATATGCTGTAATATCCAGTACTTTGTCATCATTATGCAAGTACTGGATGGTTCCCAGTTTTTCAAAATACTTTTCGCTCAAGTCCACCGTCCCACATCGATTGACAAGTCCGACTGCATCTGAGCGACCGATTTGCTCGAGACAGCTTTCGATCAGGGCTTCCGCCATGCCGTCAAACCGGGTAAAAAGATAGGGCCCGTAAAATTCTATGGTTCTTTGTGCCTGGGATTTCCAGACAATCCCTCCCAAAATCGCTTGCTGTTGGTCAAAAGCCAGTGCTGCTTGATATTCCCCGGAATAAATCATATCTGCAAACTTGCCCGGATAACGCAGAAAAACAGGTAACTCCTGGGTATCTTTGTCAAAACTCGCAGCTAGCTGGCAGAAAGATTTTAAATCTTCGATACCAGCTGGTTTAATAAAAAATTCTGTTGTGTTCCGGCTCATAGGGGTAGATATTTCAGCGGGAGGATAGCTCTTTTCCTTATAAAGAGACAAAACCATTCGATTCTGTTCGTCATTCAAAAATAGCCGATCAATGCTGCGAGCTGCGATCAACAGACCCATTTCCTCAAGTTGACTGTCATCCTCCAGATTTATATCCGTGCTGATATTAAATGCTCTAAGGTCGAGATTGCTGTGCTGGAAGATAAAATCCATTTGAATATAGTAAATCCCCTTTTTACATTCTAAACGGATCGTATCCTGCATATCTGTATGCGTGCACAAATAGCTAAAAACCTCTTCCGCAGCCAGTCTTAATGCCATGGTATCCTTGCTTTGCATGCCAAATACCAAAGCGGCTTGCTCTGCCATGTTCATAACAACTGGCAAATTCTCCGGATGCAAACTTAACTCCATCACGATTTCGTTTTTGGGAAATGGCATGATACTTCTCTCCTTCTGCTTCAGACTTTAAAGATATTCTCATCGCCAATAAGATAAAAATATAAGCGCATCTGTTTGCGCTCTCAGGTAATTACTTTTGACAGAAATCAGCCCACCAGCGTAAAAATAATAACTCCCCCACCCTGATTTCTTTTGTTCATCAAATTTAGATGTTCTTCTTGTATTTATAAAATCCCTTTTTGTTTTTCAACTTATTCATTGCGTAGTTTTTAACAGTGCTTACTGCAATCCGCTCATATACAAACGCCCATTTGGCAGCGAAGCACTCTATTTTTTATTCAAAAAAGGAGTTTCAGCGTTGTGATCTGAAACTCCTTTTTCAATGATGGCAGTCATAAAGAACATACTCCATCATCATTTAATCTGATTATCATCTGTTTTATGGCAGCACTTTACGATTTTGTCCAGCTGTCTACGATATCTTGGTTGTCATTTTTCCACTGTTTGGCGGCATCAATCGGTTGCATGCCTTCATTGATCAATGCCTCCAGGCTGCCGATCTGAGCGTCATCCATTCTGAATTTTTTCAGCATGGCAGCTATATCAGGCTGTTTGCTGCTAAAGTCTTTGTTGGCCAGAATATGAATTTCTTCTTCTTCACCGAAAGATTTCTTCGGATCTTCCAAATACTTCAGATCATATTTGGCAAACATCCAGTGCGGACTCCAACCCGTGATGGCAATCCATCCCTGCTTGCCATACGCTTTTTCCAGCGTTGTCATCATGGCCGCTTCACTGCCCTGGACCACCTCAAAATTGAGTTGGTATTCTTCATTGGCTCGTTCTGATGCCTTCATAATCCCGGCACCCGGATCAATGCCAATAATTTGACCATTGAATTTTCCTGCTTCATCTTTAAGCTGGGCAATGGAATCAATCGTCACATACTGGGGTACGGCAAGGCCAATCTTGGCCGGTGCTTCATACCAAATCCCGTAATCCTCCAAATTGTCTTTATACTCCTCCCAGTATGTTTGATGGGTTATGGGCAGCCAGGCATCCATGAAGAAGTCAATATCGCCTTTGCTCAACCCAACAAATACCGGCGCCACATCGAGCTGGGTAAGTTTCACCGTATAACCCTGCTCTTCCAGAATCACTTTCCAGAGGTTGCTGGTAGCTACACACTCTGCCCAGTTGACATAGCCAATATTGATCGTGCCTTTGTCTTTGTCTGCAGATGGCTGTTGTGAGTTTGAACACCCCACCACCAAACCTGCCGTCAACGCTACAATCAGCGCTACAATCAGAATTTTGTACTTCCTTTTTTGTCCTTTGAGCATTCCTATTCCTCCTTGTTGTTTTTATTATCAACCGTTCCTAAAGAACGACCAATCCCTTGAGAAATCCTGTCCAAAATAATCGCGATAATAACCACTGCGATACCATATTCAAATCCCATCCCGATCTTGAGCTGGCTGATGGCTTCCAGTACCCCGGCGCCAAGTCCGCCGGCGCCAATCATGGCTGATATTACCACCATGGACAAGGAAAGCATCACGGTTTGGTTGATGCCCGCCATAATCGTCGGCAATGCCACCGGCATCTGAATCTTCCAAAGAAGTTGTCCCGGGCTGGAGCCAAAGGCCTCCCCTACTTCCACCAGATCGGTCGGAACCTGGCGGATGCCTAGGTCTGTAAAGCGAATGGCCGGGGGCATGGCAAATATAACCGTGGAAAATACCGCCGGTACTTTTCCAATCCCAAAAAACAGCAACGCCGGAATGAGATAGACAAACGACGGCATGGTTTGCATGACGTCCAGTACCGGGGAAATCCCTTTATGAAATTTATTGCTTTTGGCCGCCATAATTCCCAGCGGAATCCCGATAATAATAGAAAGTGCTGCCGAAATAATGACCAGAATCAATGTATCTAAAAAAGGTGCCCATAGCCTAAGGTTATAAATGATATACAAGCCTATGACCGTCCCCAGCGAAAGTTTCCAGCCGTTGCAACGCCAGGCAATAACCGCAAAGACGAGGATTATCAGCCACCAGGGAACCATTGCCAAAGAATCTCCCATAAAATTGATGCTTTCACTAAAAGCAGCGGAAAATGCATCAACGCTTTCGCCGTAGTTTATTTGGAGCCATTTAACTGCCTGATCAATCAGCGCGTCCAGCGGAAATTTATTCATTTTCCTCACCTCCTTTATATGAGGCCAAGGCTGCCAGCACGGCACCGCGGACAATGATTCCGATCAATCGATTCTCATCATCAACCACCGCCATTGGCAGTTTACTTTCGGCGATAATTCCCAACGTATCCAAAACGGGAGTATCTCTTTGAACGACCGGTCCTTCCGCCAGTTGGACATCAATTAAACTGATAATCCCGCTTCGGGCAGCCTCCACCGCCATATCCACGGTTATGATGCCTTGCAAATGTCTGTTTCTGTCAACCACAAATACACTTGATATCCCTTGTTCCCTCATGATCCGCAAAGCAACATGCGGACCATCCCGGAGGGTTATCAATGGCTGCGGCTTTTTCATCACATCCCCGGCGGTCAGAATCTTGCTCATGTCAACCCCCCTGACAAATCTGGCGACATAATCATCCGCAGGACTGGTGGTTATCTCCTCCGGGGTGCCCACCTGGACCATGGCCCCATCCCGTAAAAAGGCAATGCGATCGCCCAGTTTGAGTGCTTCATTGAGATCGTGGGTAATGAATACGATCGTCTTGTTCATCTTTTGCTGAAGATTTAAAAGCTCATCCTGCATCTCTTCCCGGATTAAGGGGTCAAGCGCACTGAAAGCCTCATCCATCAGCAGAATATCAGCGTCATTGGTCAGGGCCCGGGCCAGACCTACCCTTTGCTTCATGCCTCCGCTCAATTGCGCAGGATATTTGTCCTCCCAGCCTTTTAAGCCAACCAGTTCAAGGGCCTGCATGGCTTTTTCTTCTCGTTCCTTCTTGGCAACACCCTGAACCTCCAGCCCATATACTGTATTCTGCAGAACTTTGCGGTGAGGCAGCAACGCAAATTGCTGAAATACCATGGCAGTCTTTTTTTGCCGGAAACTCTGCAGTTCTTTGCTCTTCAACTGGGTAATATCTGTTCCCTCAATGATAATCTCGCCTGCACTTGGCTCGATCAGCCGGTTAAGACAGCGTAGAATGGTTGACTTGCCGCTTCCGGAAAGACCCATCACCACAAATATTTCACCCTGCTTGACAGTAAAACTGATATTATTGACGCCCACCGTCAGACCCGTTTCCCGGCGCATTTCTTCTTTGCTTTTTCCTGTTTTCAACAGGTTCAATTCCTTTTGTGTATGACTTTCAAAGATTTTAATCAAGTCTTTTACGATGATTTTTTCTGAAATCTGTTCCATTTTTTCCTCCTTGCATATTCAGTTTTTCAATCACTTCTCAAACCTATTGGACTTACCAACTGTTTCAGAAACAAAAAACCAAAGGTCTTCCTTTGGTTTTGTAAATATATTAACCTCGGATTCCCTTAAAGCGCTTACGAAGTTAGCTGTCGGGTTCGGAAAAGGGATTTCCCTACCTTGCGGATTCACCCCATAAATTGGTTCCCCCGTTCTTTCTGCAAAGAAAGACTCAGCGCGATTTACAAATAGATTGTTGGGCAGGGTCAGTATATATCAGTGCTTCCCAACCTTATATAGCCGTTAGCGTACCTCCCTTTTTATAACCGGAGCAATTCATGCTACAATAAAATCTAATAGTTCCCGGACTCATAGATTTTTTCCATGCCAATCCGATCTTTTAAATTGTAAGCTATATTTGTGGCAAAATTGGGGCAAAACCTCTTACATTATTTGGCGATTCCCGGGAAAAGGGTTTCATTGCACGGCAAGCTCACATGTTTTTGCCACATCTTTTTATTACGCTGTATATATCTTTAACAGTTGCCTGAACATCTGAGGAGTGAGTGCAGTGAATACGATTTTTGTAGTAGATGACGAAGAAAATATCCGCCAATTGATCATGCAATATCTTCAGAATGAGGGATACGTGGTGGAGGCTTTCGGAAATGTGGAGGACCTGTCCCGCCGTCTGGAGACAAGCTACCCGGATATGTTAATTCTGGATATTATGCTGCCCGGACAAGATGGTCTGCAATTCTGCCGCGATTTTCGACAGCACAGTCGGATCCCGATCATTTTTATCTCGGCCCGCCGCAAGGCTCTGGATCGGATCGCCGGTCTGGAGATCGGCGGAGATGATTATCTGCCCAAACCATTCAGTCCCCGGGAACTGGTTGCCCGGGTTCGCT
>DAOTHZ010000015.1:0-13856 GCA_035447945.1 Syntrophomonas sp. | reverse complement strand
GATGATTATCTGCCCAAACCATTCAGTCCCCGGGAACTGGTTGCCCGGGTTCGCTCGGTTTTTCGCCGGACCATGGTCCCGCCTGATCCCCAACCATATATGTTGGCGGGCAATCTCAAATTAGTCACCCAGGACCGGCTGGTATTGATCGATGGCGAGGAAATCAGCTTGTCCAGCAAGGAATATGATCTGTTGGCTTTGTTAATCCAACATCCTCAGCGAACTTTTAACCGTCAGGAACTGCTGGATCGCATATGGGGTTATGATTATGAGGGAAGCGAACGGGCCGTGGATGATCTTATCAAACGTTTACGCCGCAAGCTCAACGAAAGTAATTCTAAAACCAATATTAAAACGATATGGGGGTACGGTTACCGATTAGATGGCAAAGTGGAAAAGCATATCTACTAAAATATTAATAGGTTTTTTGAGCGTGGTGTTGTTTACCTTCCTGGTGACGGCTTTGGCGTTTTATCCGATTCTGGTTGGAGTTTTGGAAAAACGTGCGGAAATCGGGCTGGAAAAGCAAGCTTGGGAAATCTCCCATGCCATTGGCTCGGGAACCGTTCCTTCGGAGGATAATAAAACGCCCTTGACCATCCTGTTGCTGGGGCGTTCGGTGGAGAGCGATTTTTTATGGATCAGCCCGCAAGACCAAATCATTTACAGCAGCTGGCCGGAGAAGTTTACACCCGGCCAACGCATTTTCCAACTGTCTTTACGTCAGGAAGAGCCCTTTGACCGCTCCCGGGTCAATGTTTTTAAAAATGATTTTTATCTGACCGTTGAAGTGCCGGCAAGCAACGGCGGAACAGTAATGACTTTTGTCGCTCTCAGTAAACTGCAGTCCATGTATCGGGAAACCCTGGCAACAATTTTCCGCAGTCTGGCAGTTGCACTTGCGATGGCCTTGTTGATTGCTTTTTTCTTGATCCGGTATTTGGTGAAACCGCTTCGTTCCTTGGAAAACTATGCAAAAGCAGTAGGCAATCGTCAGTTTGACGTGCGCCTGGAATTAAAATCTGATGATGAACTGTCCAAGTTGGCGATTGCGTTGAATGACATGGCGGAAAGACTGCAGCGATATGATGAAAGCCGGAGTCGTTTTTTTCAGAATGCCTCCCATGAGCTGAAAACCCCGTTGATGAGCATCAACGGTTACGCCGAAGGAATCCGGGACGGCATCTTCAGCGGACCATCTCTTGACCATGCGATTGATATCATTCATAAAGAAAGTCAGCGATTGCGGGATATCGTGGAGAACATGATTGACATTACGATCCTGGATCAGCCTCACGAAACATATCTATTGCCCCATGATCTTGACTACATTATGGATCAAGCCCTGGAAACTGTAGGCGGTTACGCACTGGAAAGAGGCATTCAAATCAAGTGCGAAATCTCTCCTGCGATCGGTGTAATTGGTGACTGGGATCAATTGCACAGTCTCTTTGTCAATGTTTTGTCAAATGCCATCCGTCATGCCAACCACAACATCACAGTCACTGCTGCGCTTGGGAATCACAACACCCAGGTTACGATAAAAATCACCGATGACGGTGCCGGTTTCACCAAAACTGATCTCGAAAACGCTTTCGACTATTTTTATACCGGGGATAAAAAAGGTTCGGGATTGGGTTTGACCATAGTCAAAAAGATTGTCGAAGAACACGCCGGTGCCATTAAGCTTTGTAATGCTCCAACAAGCGGTGGGGTAGTGCAAATCACGCTGCCGTCATCCCCGGAATCATAACTCTGGATGCGCTAGTTTCCTTGCCCGCAAACAGTCCCCTTCTCCCTCCCTGGCTTATTGCAGCTCGTCATTGTTAACCCGCTCTTATTCTTTCACCATGAACTCTCGCCATAATGTTGTAATAAGCTGTAATATTTAATACAATACTATTTGTAAGCTGATTATACAGATATTAACAATTTTAATATGTTTATTCGAATAAATAATACAAACTCCGCCTAACATTAATAAAAAACTTTTATTGCAGCAATTCATCCAGCAAAATATCTTCTATAAATCTTCGCAGCAAAACATCAAACCAAGACTTTCCCAAAGGATTGTCAGGCATTTTCATTGCCTGATACGGTTAGTCTCGTAATATTCAAGCATGAATCCGAAAATCGCATCATTGGCAAGCAGGTTTACAAACTGAACACCATCTTGTTCCTTTTGTTATGTCCTTTTCTAATGTTTCTTTTGTCCAATGCAACACGAAGAATGAAACAAATTTCGCGGGAAAACAGCTATTCCTGTGATGAAAATAGTCGTGTGAATTGAACGGCACAATTCACCGAAGAAAGGTGGGATACCAACGCCACAGCCACGCAATATGATTTTGGGGGTGAATACATTTCTATCAAGCAAATATGACGTTTTATAGGGAGGAATATAAATGACCGGATTAACACCTGCAATGATGGAACAACGATTCTGGTTGAAAAGTTACGACAACATCACCCGACCGACATTAAATTATCCCAAATTTCCTGCCCACGAAATCCTGCATATGATTGCAACTACAAATCCTGACAAAGCTGCCACTGACTTTTACGGAACCGAAATCACCTACTGGGATTTATTTATCTCTTCTACTCGTATGGCCAATGGCTTGATCGAAGCTGGTATAAAAAAAGGCGATCGGGTAGGGATCCTGCTTCCCAACTGCCCGCAGATGATCGTCTCCTTCTGGGCAATTCTGCAAGCAGGCGCTGTAATCGTCAACCTGAACCCCATGTACAAACCGGAAGAATTAAAAAGCATGATCGAAAAAACCGGCATGACTGCATTGATCACCTTTGACGGATTAATCGCCGGTGTTCAGCAATTATGTCAGATGGTTAATATTTCGTTTGTAATGGTTACCAAATTGACTGATTATATCAACGAAATGAAAGTGAGCACTCCGGAAGAGCTTGGCTTGCCGGAAGGCTGGCACCACTTCTCCAGTTTCCTGGCCGGGAGTGCCAATACGGCGCCCCCTTCCCTCGCGTTTAATGTGGAAGAAGATGCAGCCGTGTTGCAATTTACCGGAGGAACTACCGGCACACCGAAAGCAGCTACGCTGACCCATCGCAACCTGGTAGCTGCATTATATACCGGCAATGAATGGGGGCGTTCCGTTAGTGAATTCATTCCCATTGAGCGGCGCAACATTATGGGCGTGCTGCCCTGTTTCCATGTTTTCGGAGAAATATGCGGCATCGCCATGTCCGCCATAACCGTATCAACGCTGATTATTTTGCCTCGTTTTGATTTGGATGAATTTATGAATACCATGGAACGCATACCTCATGTCTGGTTTTTCCCGGCTGTTGCCACCATGCTGGGCGCCATTATCAATCATCCCCGGGTCAAAGAAATAAACCTGGCGAAAAAAATTGCTGTCATTAATGCCGGAGCCGCCCCGTGTTCTTTGGATCTGCTAAAAAAAGCTCGTGAATTGGGCTTTATTATATCTGAAGGCTGGGGCATGAGCGAAACAACTTCCGTAGGGATAACCACCCCGTTCCTGGGAGTGAAAAAACCTTTAAGCATTGGCATCCCATATCCTGACGCGGAAGTTAAATTCGTTGATGTAAACACCGGCGAAGAAGTTCCCCGCGGAAAACCGGGCGAAATGATTATGAAATCCCCCATGGTCATGAAAGGATATTGGAATGACCCTGAAGAAACCGCCCAGCAATTAAAAGACGGATGGCTGCATACCGGTGACATCGCTTATCAAGATGAAGACGGATATATCTTCATCGTCGATCGGGCCAAAGATCTGATCATTGCCGGCGGTTATAATATCTATCCCCAGGAAGTCGATCAGCTGCTGCTGCAGCACCCGCAAGTTGCTGATGCTATGACCATCGGGATTCCTGACGAATATCGCGGTGAAACGGTTAAATCATTTGTTCAGCTCATCGAAAGTGCCACTGTCAAGGAAAACGAGCTGATCGCTTACTGCCGCGATCATCTGGCCGCATACAAGGTGCCGAGAAGCATCGAAGTTAGGGCCAGTCTGCCCCGTTCCGCCACTGGTAAAGCCATGAAAAGGATTTTGCGGGATGAAGAACTGGCCAAAATGAAAAAAAGCTAACTGCACCGGCAACAAGAAACTGCTTTTAATCATTGTAAAGAGCACCAAGACAAGCATGACACAGAGGACACAAGGGAACATTGATAAAAATGTTTCATTGTGTCCCTTGGTTTATGCGTCTTTCATGAAAAACCGCTGTCTTTTGTCAGTCGTGGCGGAATCTTTACGATCTTCTCACCTGCACTTGACGAAAAGAAAAGAAGAATAACTATACTGATATCGCAGAATCGTTTAAACTTGTAAAAAGAAGACCGTATCAACGAGCCTGTAAAGTTGGAGGGATTAATTTGGAGGAAATTCTTGCTACATTCAGGGACTATTGTGAAAAGCCTTACGAGCGTGCTGCGCAGATAAAAGCAGCCGGAAAAACCAAAATTATCGGGTGTCTTCCCATGTATTTCCCGGAAGAGATCATTCATGCGGCGGGGGCACTGCCGGTCACCTTGTTCGGCAGCGATGATCCGATTACATTGGGAGACGGGCATCTGATGACCAATGCCTGTGATCAGGTACGCAGTTCCTTTGACAGCCTGTTGAAGGGCAAATACGATTTTCTGGACGGAATTGCTGCGATCTATATCTGTGACCAGGTCAGATTTTATCTGGAAGTATGGCAGTTGGATCACCCGGTCGATTTCTTCCATCAGATGTGGCGTCCCTATAAGTGGGACAGTTCCACCCAGGAATTTTTCCATAGAGAACTGAAGAGACTGATCGCCCGTCTGGAAGAATTCACCGGCAACAAAATTACGACAGAAAAACTCAAGGCAAGTATTCGTCTGTATAACAAATCACGGAATCTGATGCGACAGCTGAACGAATTACGCAAGGAACACCCCGGCATTATCCGTGCTTCGGATATGGCCTGCGTAGTTGCATCCAGCATGTTGCTCCCCAAAGAAGAACATAACGAACTGTTGGCAAAGCTGCTCGCCCAACTCACCCAACAGGAACTGTCTGCCGGCAAAAAACAGCGGATCATCGCTGTCGGACATCCCTGTTCCATGCCGGAAAGGGAAATCCTTGATATGATCGAAGACAACGGGATGCTCATCGTCGATGATGACTTTTTTACCGGCGGCAGATATTTCAGTAAAGATATTGCTTTAAACGACGATCCGCTTGACGCGATCATTGATTTCAATGCCAACGCCATTCCCTGTACTACCGGTCACTATGCCGACGCCTGGATTCAGCCTGACAAGATCTACTCTCCCTATGCTGAATACGTGATCGATCTGATGAAGCATGGTCAGGCCAAGGGGGTTGTGGTATTAAAAGAAATGTACTGTGATCCGTATGATATGGAATTCGTTTTAATGAAAAACCGTTTTGAAGAAGAAGGTATCCCCTATATATCAATCAGTTCAGGTTCCCTGGAAGCGATCCGCACCAGAGTTCAGGCCTTCGGAGAAACGTTACAATTTGTTTAGTGGAGGTTTTTATATATGATCACCGCCGGTATTGATATTGGTTCCACCACGACGAAAGCTGTAGTCCTGAAAGCCGACGATCAATTTGTTTATGCGCTGCAGCCTACCGGAATTGAAATAAGCTCAGTCAGTCGCCAGGTTCTTGCTGAGGCTTGCGAAAATGCCGGTTTGCAGCCAGAGGATCTCGACCGCATCGTAGCCACCGGTTACGGTCGGATCAGCATTCCCTTTGCTACGACAACAATCACTGAGATTACCTGTAATGCGTATGGGGTTCATTATTTGTTTCCCAACGCCTCGCTGGTGGTCGATATTGGCGGACAGGACAGCAAAGTCATTAAATTTGATAAAAATGGCCGGGTCGTACAGTTTGCCATGAATGACAAATGTGCTGCCGGCACAGGTAAATTCCTGGAAGTAGCTGCCCAAACGCTGGGGGTGCCGGTAAGTGAAATGGGCGATATTTCACAGCAGTCACAAAACAAAGTATCCATCAGCAGCACTTGTACCGTCTTTGCCCAAACCGAGATCGTTTCCTTGATTGCCCGCCAAACCAACAAGGAAGATATCGCCGCCGGACTGCACGAATCGATCGTCAGTCGGGTATTCGGACTCATCAGCTCGGTTAATCCGGATCCCCAGGCCGAAGTTGTTCTAACAGGTGGTGTCGCCAAGAACGTTGCCATCGTAAACCTATTGGAACGAATGCTGGGACGTAAAATTTCAGTTCCGGAAGATCCGCAGATTGTAACCGCTCTGGGAGCAGCTCTTTTGGCCCGGCAATGGGAAAGCTAACGCCTCTCCCCTGCGGTTAAAAAATTCAATATTATTCTATGAAAAATCAACGCCTTGCGGTGATAAAAAGTGAGGAGGCAAGATGCATGGCAGAATCAGAATATAAAGTGGTTCGCAGATTGGAAGGCCAGAAACGTCTGGCAGGAATGATCATGGCCCATTACGGGGGCGCACTTGAAATCGAAAAAAACAAATCCAAGCCCGTCGCCTGGGTATCAGCCGGAACGCCCGCTGAAATTCTTTGGGCGATGGACTTTTGTGTACAGTTTCCCGAAGCCTACGCCGCTACCTGTGGCGCCAGACACATCGCTCATTCCCATGTTGAAATTACAGAACAAAGAGGCTATGAGCATCATCTGTGCACCTATTGCCGCAACAGCTTGGGGGCTTCCATATCCCAGCTGGAAGGAATGTCTCAATTTTCAGAGCTGGCCCGTCCGGATTTTCTGTTGGTTGCAAACAATAGCTGCATTCTGATAACAAAATGGTGGGAACATCTGAGCCAATTATGGAACATTCCGATGTTCAATATCGACTGCCCCTTGGTTATTCCTGCCTACGAAGAAAAATATCTCGTAGACCATGTCAAACGCCAATGTTTGGACCTAATCACCTACCTGGAAGAGTTCACCGGGAAAAAGTTTGATTATGACCGCCTGCAGGAGATCGTAGCCAATGGCCAGCGCAGTTCCAAGTATTATATGGCCATGCTGGAAGCCAACAAGCATGATCCGGTGCCAGCTACTTTTTTTGATATCATGGGACACAATTTCCCCAATCTGGTTTTGCGGTATCTGCCTGAAACCGCTGAGCATTATCGTTTGATGACCGAAGAATTGAATCAGCGCATCGCCGACAAAATCATCCCCATGTCCAACATGAAACATCGTATTTATTGGGATGGTATCCCCTACTGGTTTGCCATCCGGGAGCTGTCTGAGAAACTGGAAAGCCTGGGTCTGTGCCTGGTCACCAGTGGTTATTTTGATATGTTTTCCTTTGAACAGCTCGATTCGTCACGTCCCCTGGATAGCGTAGCGGAAGGTGTGGCTACCATGATTTTAAATCATAACGTCAGTTTCAAAACCAAAATAACTGAAAATATCTTTCGCAATTATAATTTGGAAGGCGGAATCTTTGCCTATGCCCAGAGTTGCAAACCCTTCTCCATCACCATGCGCTATATTGCCGAGCATGTGCAAAAAAGCCTGGATGTGCCGGTGACCATCATCGAAGGCGATTTAGTGGATGAGACTTTCTATGACGGAGAAAGAAATAATATGAAACTGCAGGCGCTGGCAGAAACGCTGGCCGCCAGAAGAGGCTAATTATTTTTGTTTAATGCATCACAGACATAGAGGAAGGCTTTGTGGTGGTATTCCCGGAGACCGAGGAGAAAAATACTTGTGTACGGGTTTATTACATTTATCTGAATGACAGGTATCCAAGGGGGTTTCAGGCCTATGTCTTAAATCCCCTTGGTGTTTTCTGCCATAATAATTACTCCTATTATAAGACATGCTATGAAAAATTGCATTAGGAGTAAGATTTATGGATATCAAAAGAGCTAACGAAATATTTGACTCACTGGGAGTTATTGAAGTATTTTATCAAGGCTCTCCTGTATGGATTGAGAAGGTGGCTGCTAATCGTATCCAGGTTCAGGACTTGAGAACAAAGCAAAGATTTGAAGTATCCGTTTATAATCTGTCTGAAGAATAAAGCAAATCCAAAGTAAATAAATGTCTAGTTTTTTTTAATCAGTTATATCGCAAAACATTAACCAATTTATTGGCCAACATGATGAACAAGGCAGCCAGCAAGGCATACCAGAACCCTGATACCACAAATCCCTTTACCATAAGATCCGTCAACTGCAGCATCCAGGTATTGATAACGAGAACAAACAAGCCCAGCGTTAAGAGATTAAGCGGCAGACAGAGAAGCATCAGCAGCGGCCGGAGGGTGACGGAAAGCAGACTGAGTAGCGCCCCGGCCAGGATAGCCGGAAACGCTCCCTGTAAAAAAACCTGCGGAAGAAAGAGTGACAGCGAATAGATCACACATATGTTGACAATGCTTTTCCAGATAAATCGTTTCATAATAAATAATTCCTTTTTAATAATTTGGCGAGTATTTTAATACAAACGAAGGGAAATTTTATTTTCTTCATCTTCCATCCAGACAAGTTCAAAGCTTCCATAGCTGCGAATTTCGTCGATCATCTTTATCAGCAGGGCCAGTATCTCTGCCGGCTTCGGCCTGTTTTTTATTTCGTCAAGGCCAATTTTTCTGACAACCAGATTTAGAAACAGAACCTGCCAAAACTCCAGGCATTCATGCAAAGATGCTAGAGTTACATCTAAAACCACCAATGGCAAGGGAATATACAAGCCGGGTTTTTGCCCGGCTTGTATCCGCACCAGCAGTAAGTTGCTCCTTTTATTCAACATATACTTCTACCTTGATTCTGCCTTCTTTTTCATCCTCAGTTTCGACATCCACCAGCCGGCCATCACTTAAACCCTGATCAACCAGCTTGATAATTTCATCAAAGTCAATCTGGCTCAAATTAATACCCTGCCTTTTTATCTGCTCGTGTGCTTCCTGTGGTATCCATTTCATACTGGCATCGGCAATTTGGGTGGCTACTTTTATCAGGTTCACGGGGATATTTACATTTACTTTGGTTTTATCTCCATTCACCCGAACCCGTAAAAAGCGTTTGGTATTTTCACCAGAAACCGGAGCACCCCCTTCGGAATCGCTGCGAGTTTCAAGTGAATTTATTAGCTCCATGGCTTCCTGGCGGGTAATTTTTCCTTGTTCCAACAGTTCCAAAATTTTCATGGTTTCCTGATTCATAGTTAAAACTCCTTTCCACTTTACAAATTTACATCCTGGCATCAGCCGGTCGACTTAGCGTTTATATTCCTTTAATTTTTTGGCTGCTTCTTTGGAATTTATCTCCCCGCGTTCCAATGCACTTAAAATCTCCTTACGCCGCAAAACGATTTCTTCTTCCCTTTCCTCTGAACGTTCCAGTTGATATCCCAAGGACTGGATTACCGTATCCAAATTTTTGCGAACGGTAGGATATGATATATTCAACTCCCGCTCGACGTCTTTTATATTGCCCCGGCATTTAATAAAAGTTTCAATAAAATCAAGCTGATCTTTTGGTAAACGACAAAACTTGCAGGGACTGAACAAGCCTTCGATTGATGTCTGACATTGTTTACAACTGAGTTTGCTGATTATCAATTCCTGTCCGCATACAGGACATTGGCTGGGTGCTTTATACTGAATTTTATTCCCCTCCTTCAAAATCAATTGCGTATGTTTATTTTATAAACCATGTTATTAACATTGTCAACCTAAAAATTAATATTATTAATTATTGTTTTAATTTTAACAATTATTCTGTGGTTAAATTAATTTTATAATATGAATATAAAAAAGCATCTGCTATTTAACAGATGCCAAAACATATAAATCATAATCAAGAAAAATCTCTGTTTAGCTGTAACTGTCAGCCGGGACAATGTTTTAAGGTTTTTCCTCATTTTTATTGCTTCTGGCCCAGATTTTCATCTTCTGTGCTTGTTCGACCAGTTCATCCTGAAAATCTGGATGGGCAATGCTGATCAACGCTTCCGCCCGTTGCCAGGTGGATTTTCCCTTTAGTTGAACGATCCCGTATTCAGTTACAACGTACTGAATCATGGAACGCGGTACGGTAACGACTGAACCTACTCTCAGGCTGGGTACGATACGGGAGTGAAGCTGACCGTGCTTGTCCTCATACGTGGAACTCAAACATATAAATCCTTTTCCGCCATGGGATTGAAACGCGCCCATAATGAAATCCAACTGGCCTCCGGTTCCTGATATATGACGGTACCCGGATGACTCGGAACTGACCTGTGACAAAAGATCAACCTCCAACGCGCTGTTGATGGCAATCACCTTGTCATTCAGCGCGATCATGCGCGGGTCATTGGTATAATTGACCGGATAGGATGCACACACTGGATTATTATTCATAAAGTCATAAAGCTTGTCGGTACCCAGCGCGAAGCTGTATACCATCTTGCCTTTGTCGATGCTTTTGCGGTTGCCGGTCACCCTACCGGATTCATACAAATCCACACATGAATCGACCAGCATTTCGGTATGAATACCGAGATCCTTCAGGTCGCTGTCGGCAATATTGGCTCCGACCACGTTGGGCATGCTCCCGATGCCCATCTGCAGACAGGCACCATCCTCGATTTCATTCATAATGTAACCCGCTATCTGACAGTCAAACGGTTTGGGTTTGGCAGCGGGCAGCTGGATCAGCGAATAATTGTTGCCTTCCACTACATAATCGACGTCATTAATATGAATATTTTCGCTGTTGCCTCCCAGGCAATGGGGAACAGAATTATTGACTTCCAGGATAATAATTTTGGACCTGTCCAGATAAGCCGGGGTAACTGAATTGGTTGGGCCCAGATTAAAGAATCCTTTTTCATCCATGGGACTAACTGCCACCATAGCTACATCATTCTCAATATACTTATGAATGATCCGCGGTCCCTGGTGATACGCGATAGGTACATAGAAACACTTGTCTTCTTCAGCAAGGTGCCGTGAGACCGGCCCGAAATGCCAATCCTGGATGATAATATGCTCATGTTGCGGATCAGCCTCTATTGCTTTGGGCACCTGGGTATAGAAAACACTGTAAAGTTCCAAATCATGCAATTCAGGTATGCGCTTGGCCAGAGCGGCGTCCAACATTTTGGGGAACATGGCAAATTCGCTATAGAATATGCGATCACCGGACTTAACTACCTTAACTGCTTCTTCTGCTGTAACAAGTTTGCTGCTGTAATCTTTACTGTAGTTCACTTAAATTCCTCCAACATCTGTTGTATGCATATAATGTCTGATGGCATGGGTTAAAAAATCTTCTGATGCCGCAATTATAACAGCAACATTTGGGAGAATTGTATTTACAAATTAACTGCGGCATCAGATAAAACACAACTAAGCCTTAATACTATAATTCCAACCATAATGGATATTCGTCTATTTTGATAATTCCAACATCACCTGGTTTGAGTAATTACTCTTTCATTGTTTTGGCCGCTTCCATCTCCCTCAATTCCTTTTTTAGAATCTTTCCGGTTGGGTTGCGGGGAATATCATTGGTAATTTCAATAAACTCGGGAATCTTGTATTTGGCTATTTTATCCTGAAGAAATTCTTTGATTTCATCGACACTGAGACTTTGATTAGGCCTCGTAATAATAAAGGCCTTAACCTTTTCGCCCAGCGCCGGATCGGGCACGCCGATGACCGCTACTTCAGATACTTTGGTATTTGCTTCAATAGCAATTTCGATTTCCCGGGGATAAATATTTTCACCGCCACGGTTGATCATATCTTTCTTGCGATCAACGATATATAAATAACCGTATTCATCCAGGCGTCCAACATCACCGGTGTGCAGCCAGCCATCCTTGATCGTTTCAGCAGTGGCATCCGGTTGATTGAGATAAGCCAACATATTGGCATCCGAGCGTACACATATCTCTCCCGGTTCTCCCGGAGGCATAATTTGGTTATTTTCATCCATCAGGGCGATTTCCTGCTCCGGATAGGGCAGGCCTACTGAACCCGGGATCTTTTTGCCCGCCGGCGGATTCACGGTTGATACCCCGGAAACCTCTGTCAAGCCATAGCCTTCCACGATTTCGATATTGAATTTTTCCTTGAAACCATGAATCAACTCCACCGGCAACGGGGCGGCTCCGCTAAAAGCGTATCTTATCTTTAGTTTAGCCGGATTAATGATCTTGGGATCAGCAGCATTATAAATGTAGTTAAACATCGTGGGTACTCCGAACACTACCGTAACCCCATACTGCATGACCGCCGGCCAGAAATCCAGCGGCGAAAACGTCTTGCGGATGCAGATCGTATGCCCCCCATAAGTCAAGGGGTAGGTCCATACACAGAGCGGATTGGTATGGAACATTGGCAAAATGATCATCATTACATCTTTGCCCTGGAACAAACGGATGCGGTTCATATCACGGCAGATGGACAACTGTCCTTTATTGCTCAGAAGGATACCTTTGGGATTACCGGTAGTACCTGAAGAATAAAGAAGCATAAACGGATCATCAGGGTTTTGTTTTACCAGGGTTTCGGTGACTGGATATTGGCTGAGTATGTCTGCCAATGTACACTCATTAATGTGGCTGTCATGTTCTACCCCGGTGACAACTTCCACGACCACCGGTTTATGCTGGGCCAGCGCATAACCGGCCGCAAAGTCCTTCATAAACTCGCTGCTCACAAAAGCAACTTTGGGCTGACAGTCGTCCAAAAGATACGCAATTTCCGGACCTTTCAACATATAGTTCACTGCACCGGCAACTGCCCCAAGTTTTTGGGCCCCAAACATGGTGTAATAATTTTCGGGTGAATTTAAAACCATGATAGATACCACATCGCCCTTTTGCACCCCTTTTCCCTTCAAATAGTGGGCAACCTGGTTGGCTCTTTGATTAGTCTGGGCATACGTGATTACCTGGTCATAATAAAGCACGTGAATTGCATCCGGCTCTTCATTCACCCGGGTATAAAACATTTCGGCAATACTGTCAAAATTCAGCTGTCTGCCTTGCAGGTACGGTAAATCTTCAAGTCTGGTTGTTGGAAATTCCAATTTTGTTGCAGTCATGATATTCCCCTTTCCTTGATTCTTGTTTTGACTAATCGCAGGATGCTACTTTTCCGGAAAAACTCTCCCCACCAGGCTGGGATCATGCCCCGGCAGAATGTGCTTGCGGGTTCCGGCAATCGACAACAGCCGCCATGCACTGCTATACCAATCATTGAGATTCGTATGTATTCCAGGAGGATAAAAAGGATGTCCAAGTTGTGGCGTGCAGGGAACTTTATTTCCCAGTGAATCAATAATTTCAGTTGTTTGCGGATATAGATTGGCCATGGAATACATAAGATCTCCTGAAAGTACATAAGTTCCATCACTGGTATTGACTACGACGGCTTGTTGTCCATTGGTATGCCCCGGAATACAAATTACGTTTACTCCATCTGCAACCTCGTAACCATCATCAGCCAAAACCAAATCGTACTCCTCCAATTCGGTTAATAAATCGGTCAAATAAACTCCCTTCTGTATGGGCAATGGAGCTTTGGCATATTCCCACTCTTTTTTCTGCAGGATAAACTGAGCGTTGGAAAACAAGGAAATATTAGCGGCATGGTCAAAGTGCATATGCGTTATGATTACAATATCAATATCTTCCGGTTTTAAGCCAATTTCTGCCAGAGCATTTATCATACCCTGTGCCCCGCCGCCTATTAAAGGAAAGCCATGAAAAGTACCATCGGGGCCAGGTTCTACAACGCCAGTGTCAACCAATATTGTTTTGGCTCCTCCTTCCAGGTAGAAGGCAAGAACCGGGGCTACGATCGGGGTCATCATGTCAACCATTTGGGTTAC
>DAOTHZ010000014.1:5094-35041 GCA_035447945.1 Syntrophomonas sp. | reverse complement strand
GCTCGTTTAATGCAGCTATGTAATGTACACAATCTGCCAATTTTATCTTTGATTGACACCCCCGGTTTCATGGTTGGACCTGATGTTGAACAAAGAGCCCAGGTTCGTCATGTTTGCCGCATGTTTGTCGTTGGATCTCATGTGACGGTGCCTTATTTCAGCATTGCTCTGCGCAGGGGATATGGTTTGGGAGCCATGGCCATGGCCAAAGGCGGCTTCCACGAGTCGTTTTTCACTGCTGCCTGGGTGACCGGTGAATTTGGTGCTATGGGACTCGAAGGAGCCGTCAAAAGCGGTTTCAAAAGGGAACTGGCAGCCATTGAGGACGAACAGGAACGTGAAGCACTTTACAACAAGTTGGTCGACAAGCTGTATGAACGAGGTAAAGCAGTCAATATGGCATCCTACCTTGAAATTGATGCCGTCATTGATCCCGCTGATACCCGCACCTGGATTATGCGAGGTTTAAAATCAGCCCCGCGGCGCAAAGATGGAGAATCCCTGCTTCCCTTCGTTGATACCTGGTAAAACTAAGCCAACAATTTAAAAATCATATACCCAACCCCTGTCAGATGCGACCCTGACAGGGGTTTTTGATGGCATCAAAGGATTTTTTATGCCTGTACTTGAAAGCAAAATATTTTGACTGGCATCCGTGCAAACTATATTAAAAAGGAGGAATAGTATGCGAATAAGTGCTCCGAATAAACTGTTTGGTAAAATCATGAAGGTCCATACTGGGCAAGATATGGCGGAAATCATCGTTGACGTCGGAGATCAAGCCGTCACCGCAACCATTACTGCGAGCGCATACAGCGACATGGACCTGCAGGAAGGTGATGCGGTGTTCGCCGTTTTCAATTCGACAGTCGTCAGTTTAATCAAAGACCACCATGAATCTCAAAGCGAGTAATATTTTGTCGAAATCTTTTCCTTTGCGGTTACGGTTTTGGCTGTCTCAATTTATCATTAATTAAAAATTTTAAACTGTTAAAATATTGAAAAATAATTCTATTTCGTTTAAACTCTTAATTAGCACTGTTAAAAATGAGGAGGGCACATAATGGATGTTAATAAAGTAGCTGTTCTGGGTGCAGGTACAATGGGAATGGGAATCGCTTGGGCATTTGCCGGCGCAGGGAAAAAGGTCGTGCTGTACGACATAAAAAAGGAATTCTCCGATAAAGCCCTGGAAAGAATCGGCAAAGGACTGGCCAAAGCAGAAGAAAAAGGACAAGTCCCCGCTGGCGCCAAAGATTTTGTGACCGGCAACATCACCCCCACCGGCACCATAGAAGACATCAAAGATGTAGACTATGTGGTTGAATCTGTATTTGAAAATATGGAGGTTAAAAAGAACCTCTATGCACAATTGGATCAGATATTGCCGCCGGAAATCATAATCGCCACAAATACATCCTCGCTTTCCATTACTGAAATCGCCGCCATTACCAAAAGGTCAGACAAGGTCATCGGCATGCATTTCTTCAATCCTGCCAACATTATGGCTTTGATTGAAGTAATTCCAGCCCTGCAGACTTCGGAAGAAACGCTGGCCGTTACCATGGAACTCAGCAAGGCCATTGGCAAAAAACCCATAAAAGTAAAAGAAGGTCCGGGGTTTGTCGTCAACCGGATTTTAATTCCTGGCATGAACGAAGCAGCTTTCATTCTCTATGAAGGACTGGCAACGGTTGAAGATATTGACAAAGCCATGAAATTGGGAGCCGGCTGGCCGATGGGTCCCTTTACCCTGGCTGACATGGTTGGCATCGATATATCCCTGGCAGTATGCAACACCTTGTTTAATGAGACAGGTGACTCCAAATATCGTCCCGCTCCCATCCTGAAGCAAATGGTGCGTGCCGGTTATCTGGGAAGAAAAACCGGTCGTGGCTTCTATGATTACAGCGGCAAATAGTCTGCAGGCAAATCCTTACCCGGCAATCAACGAAATGTTCAAGGGGCTTCCTCCTAATGGAAGCCCCTTGTTTGTTGAGCTGTAAAACGATGGTTGGACATTAATTTTAGCCATCCTCCAGACAAGCATTAAAGCGGATATGATTTGCTATGACGAATTCCGTCTTTTAAGTAATATTGGTCTCCGTCCCTGATTACCTGGCCAATTTCCTCCATATATCGCAAATGGGCGAGGATCATGACCTGTTCGTAGATATAGAATATTTCCCGGGGACGGGGGAACTTGATATAAATCGGGCATTGCCGGGCCAAATCCGGAAGGCGGTGATACCCTCTAAAAAGCAATTCCACGATGCGCTCCTGCCGGGCAAAGATAATGTCGCGATAATCGGTCAGTTTTTTCATCAAGCCGTCTTTAATCATCGCCTGACCATGACCGGAAATGATAAAGTCAGGCTTCAAATCGATGACCCGATTGATCGACTGTACATAGTCAATAATGGAAGAATTGAGATTGGCATACCAAGGGCCGAAATTGGAAACATCTATATCCGCAGTAAAGATGAAGCCCTGATCCGGAAATAAAAATCCACAATGACCGGGCGAGTGTCCGGGCAAATGCAGAACTTCGATTTTGGTAGCGCCGCAATTCAACTTTTGACCTTCGCTGATATCTTCATCTATGATTGCGGTCCGATATTTGACTGCCTTCAGATATAATTGTTGCAACAACGGGTTATGCGTTAACGTGGTCAACCCAAAGGCTTGCAGGTATTTTTCGGCTGACTGGGCGATAGCCTGATCGGCCGGATGCATGTAGACCCTGCTGCTAGGAAAATACTGGTTGCATAAGTAATGATCAATGTGCCCATGTGAATTGACTATAATATCAACCGGCTGGCGACACAGGTTTTCCAAATCAGCCCTTCCAGGGCTGTTGTCCAGCAGACAATTGATGTCATCCCGGACCAGCAGGCAGTTGCAATGGGGGTATTCAAAACCATGAAACTCGACCACTGCAATGTGTTGATTAATGTTGAACAAACCTAACTCCCCTTAAATATGTAACTTGTTATAATACCTTGGTCAGTCCGTTAAAGATTCTCCCATGTGCTGTGTCCACGGTAACCAGCATGTCATCTTTAAAAATACGGGTGGCCTCATCGCAGCCGACAATCACCGGAATGCCTGCATTTAAACCAATGATGGCAGCATCGGAAGTCAACCCCCCCGCTTCAGCAATAATCGCCTTGATTTTGTCCAAATAGGACGATAAAATTGCACTGGCGGCATGGGTGACCACAATATCCCCGGACTGAATTTTAGACAGATCTTCCTCATGAAGGATCAGCCTGACAGGACCGCTGACCGGATGGTTGCCGATACCCATGCCATAGGCCAATATTTCTCCCACAATATGCACCTTGATAAGATTCGTCCCGCCGGAAATGCCGGTTGGACTGCCCGCACTCAAAACCACCATGTCTCCGCGCTTGATATATTGTTTGTCCAAACAGCAGTTCAGCGCTTCATCCAGCAATTCATCTGTGCCATTGGTTTTCCGGGCATGGACCGGATGAACGCCCCAGACCAGGGTTAATTTCCGCAAGACCTTTTCCCGGCTGGTAACGGCAAAAATATCAGCCTGCGGTCTGTATTTGGCAATACTGCGAGCTGTTAAACCGGATTGGGTAGGCGTAATAATCGATGCGATCTGCAGATTGCTGGCAGTAGTACAGCATGCATAGCTGATCGCGTCAGTAACGGACAGTTTGCCTTGGGGTCCTTTTTTCGCCAGAATTTCTTTATAATCAATCGCTTCTTCAGCTCGTTTGGCGATCCGCGCCATGGTTTCCACCGCTGCCAGGGGATAATGACCAGCGGCTGACTCCCCGGATAGCATGATGGCGTCTGCTCCATCAAATATGGCATTGGCAACGTCGGATACTTCCGCTCTGGTCGGACGGGGATTATTAATCATGGACTCCAGCATTTGCGTGGCAATAATGACAATCTTGCCGGCATAATTGCATTGCGCCACGATTTTTCTTTGCACCAGCGGTACATCCTCAGCCGGAATCTCAACCCCCAAATCACCGCGGGCCACCATGACTCCATCGGCGACCTTGATGATATCTTCGAGATTGTCTACCGCGCCCTGACTTTCAATTTTGGCTACAATATCAATGTCAGCATTCCGCTCCTCCAGAATCCGTCTGATTTCCAGAACATCTTCCGCGCTCCTGACAAAGGATGCGGCAATAAAATCGACCCCATGATCAATGCCAAAATGGATATCGGCAACGTCCTTCGGGCTTAAAAAAGGCATATTGATTCTCACCCCGGGAACATTGACACCTTTTTTCTCTCCCAATACACCGCCATTTACCACCGTGCACATGACATCTTCATCCCGGCAATCTTCAACCTGTAAATGGATCAGCCCATCTGCCAGCAGGATGGTACTGCCTTTGCCAACCTCTTGCGCCAGCGGCGCATAGCTGACTTGCACTTCCTTTTCATCACCGCTTACTTCCCGGTTGGTCAGTACAAACGGCTGTCCAGAATGCAAGTTTACTTTTCCGTCTTTCAATTTGCCGGTCCTGATTTCCGGCCCCTTGGTGTCCAACATGATGGCCAGCGGACGATCCAGTTCCCGTGCTGCCTGTCTTAACCGTTCAATCCGTATTTCATGTTCTGCATAGGTTCCATGGGAAAAATTAAGCCGGGCTACATTCATGCCATTGATGATCATTTTTTTTAGCTGCTCTGCATCTTCACTGGCCGGCCCGATCGTACATATTATCTTAGTCTTGCGCATGATAACACTCCTGTCTATATAGAAAGCATCCGGGCAATTGCAAACATTTCCAAATCAAGGGTTTTATTCCCGTTTATCACTTCCTGCAGCGGCAGGGCAAAAAAATGCTTGCCGTCCGCGGCAACCATTTGGTTGCGATTTTGGGAGGCGATCAATTCTACGGCAGCCTTGCCCATACAGGAAGCCAAAATCCGATCCTGGGCAGTCGGTGAACCACCGCGTTGAGTATGACCCAGAATGGTGATGCGGGTATCATGCCCCGTCCGTCTTTCGATAATATTTCTCAGCTCCAGCGGAGGGTAAACTCCTTCAGCTACAACGATAATACTGTGCAGCTTGCCGCGTTTGCTGCCCTGATTAATTTTATCAATGACTGCGTCCAGGTCGGTTGCGATTTCGGGGATCAAAATTGACTCCGCGCCTCCGGCGACGCCAGCTGCCAACGCGATTTCACCACATTCCCGACCCATTACTTCGATGATAAAGTTGCGTCCATGACTGCTGGCTGTATCGCGAATGCGATTGATGGCATCCAGCACGGTATTGACAGCCGTATCAAAACCGATTGATTTGGTAAAAACAATATCATTGTCAATCGTTGCCGGAATACCAATGGCATTAATTCCCAGCCGAGAGATATGATAGGCTCCTTTCAAACTGCCTTCCCCGCCAATGACCACCAGGTTTTCAATCCCCCGGTTAAGTAGGTTTTGGCTGGCTTTCTGCCGCCCCTCGTCTGTTTTAAAGAGTTCCGATCGGGACGTCTGCAGGATGGTCCCGCCACGTTGAATGATGTCCGCGACTGAACCGGCATTCATCTCCACCATGTCATCTTCAATCAAACCCGCAAAACCTCTGCGGACCCCATAGACTCTCATACGCATATACAGCGCGGTTCTCACGACCGCCCGGATCGCCGCATTCATCCCCGAAGCATCGCCGCCGCTGCTTAAAACCGCCACTTTATGCATACTTATCCCTCCAGTTGTTCCGCTCACCTGTATTCCGGAATCAGTCATTATTGCCTGGTTGCTTGTTTTCCCCAGTATAGTCTTCGCCAAACCGTTCCGGTTCATTCATTTTCGTGCGAGAGATGATACGTTATCAACTGTACCAGATGCTGCCCTTTCCATACAAACGGGTTAGATCGTTTTTTAACTGCAGATTCGCCGCAACATTAAATTTTTCCGTCAAAACCACAATTTTTTTATTGGGCAGGTGCAGAACCACCTCAATATTGCCCGGATATTGGGCCAATTTCCCCAGCAATTCCTGTCTGCCTTGATCATCATCCTTTTCATAAGGCAATCGGATATGCAGATCTTTCACTTCTTTGCCCGGTACACCGACATTGCGTACAGCTATTTTGGGCATTTCATCCCGTCGATCGAGGAATCCCTCCACCACCAGCAATTGATCAGGTTCGATTTTATTGATGGTCTTTTGATAGGCCGAAGGAAAGATCATCATTTCCATCCGGCCGCTCAGGTCTTCCAGGACAAAACGGGCATAGGCTTCACCTTTGCGGCTCACTTTTTTGTTGAGTTCACTGGCCAGGCCCGCCACTCTGACATAGCCTTCATGCGTGTCCTTCTCAAGCTCCCCCAATTCTTCACTGACAATCAGGGGAATGATATCTTTAAATCTGTCCAACGGATTTTCTGATACATAAAAGCCCAGTACTTCTTTTTCCCGGCTCAGCAATTCACGGACATCCATCTCCCCTTTCACCTTGCTGCGGGGCTCTTCAACAATCAATTCGCTGCTGTCACCAAACAAAGATATCTGCTGAGAGTTTTCATTCAGTTTGATCTGACTGGCCAGTTCCATGCATTCATCCATAATCGACAAGGCTTGTTTACGGGTGATATGTAATGCATCAAAGCATCCGGCCACGATCAGGTTCTCCATCATACGTTTGTTGATTTGAGACAGATCAATCCGCTGACAGAAGTCAAACAAGGAGGTAAAGCTGCCTTGTTTGCGAGTCTGGACAATAGACTTGACCGCATTGATGCCCACATTTTTGATTGCTCCCAGTCCAAATCTGATCCTGCCGGCGCTGACGGTGAAATTCTCGAAACTCTCGTTAATATCCGGTGGCAGGATGTCGATCCCCATTTTTTTGCACTCTTTGATGTAGAAAACCACCCGATCTTGATGGTCGATTACGCTGCTCAGGAAGGCACACATGTATTCTTCCGGGAAATAAGCTTTCAGATAAGCGGTTTGGTATGTAATCAGGGCATAGGCAGCAGAATGACTTTTATTAAAGCCGTAACCGGCAAAGCTCTCCATAATGTCAAACAGACGGGTGGCGTTCTCTGCCGAAATATGGTTCCGGGCTGCACCGTCCACAAACTTGTCACGCTGGTCCATCAATTCCTTGACCTTTTTCTTGCCCATGGCCCGCCGCAGGACATCTGCTTCGCCCATGCTAAAACCAGCCAGATCCGAAGCGATCCTCATGACCTGTTCCTGATACAGGACAACCCCATAAGTTTCCTGGAGGATATCCTGCAAACGGGGATCGATGTATTCAATCTTCTGGCGGCCGTGTTTGCAATTGATAAAATCTTCCACCATGCCGCTGCCCAGCGGCCCGGGACGATAAAGAGCGATGATGGCAATCAGATCTTCGAAACGGCTGGGCTGCATTTCTCCCAGGATTCTGCGCAGTCCGTCACTTTCCAACTGGAAGACGCCAATCGTATTTTTTTCCTGCAATAGTTTGTATACTTCCAGCGCATCCAACGGAAGCTCATCAATGCTTATGTCAAGATTACGGGTCTTTTTGATAATCGCCAAGGCCCGGTCGATCACGGTCAAGGTTCTGAGCCCCAATATATCCATCTTCAGCAAGCCAATATCTTCCACCGTCTCCTTGGCAAATTGCGTAATGACATGTCCATCTGCAGTCTTCTGCAGCGGAACGATGGAGCTTAAGTCTTCTTTGCCAATCACCACTCCTGCCGCATGAATGGAAGCATGCCGCGGCATGCCCTCAATGGCTCTGGCCAGATCGATAATTTTACGGGCGTCATAGTTGTTCTGATACAGTTCAATCAAATCAGGGGCAATTTCCAGCGAACGATCCAAGGTAACCCCCAGCTCAGCCGGGATTAATTTGGCGATTTTGTCTACTTCCCCGTACGGTACGTTCAAGGCCCGACCTACATCACGGATGGCTGCACGGGCGGCCATGGTTCCGAATGTAATGATCTGCGCTACCCGATCAGCCCCATAGCGCTCCACAATATAATTGATTACCTGGTCGCGTTTTTCAAAGCAAAAATCAATATCAATGTCCGGCATACTGACTCTTTCCGGATTAAGAAAACGTTCAAACAGCAGATCATATTTAAGCGGATCAATATTGGTGATCCCCAACGCATAGGAAACCAGGCTACCTGCTGCCGAACCCCGCCCGGGTCCAACCGGAACTTGGTTGTACCGGGCCCAATTTACCAGATCCTGAACAATCAAAAAATACTCCGCAAATCCCATCTGTTTGATCATCTGCAATTCATAATTGAACCGTTCGATGATTTTTTCTGTTGGTTGCGGGTAACGTTGGGCAAATTTTTCCCAAGCCAGTTGCTCAAGATACGTTTCCGGGTCATAGCCCGCCGGGATATCGAAATAAGGTAAATGAAACTCTCCAAAGTGAAATTCCAAATTGCAGGCCTCGGCAATGAGCAGACTATTGTCCAGCGCTTGTGGAAAGTCCGCGAACAACGATCGCATTTCCGCTTCACTTTTCATATAAAAATCATTGCCGGGAAAGCGCATCCGCTCCTCATCCTGTACGGTTTTTCCAGTCTGGATGCATAAAAGTACGTCATGGATGGCGGCATCCTCCTGTCTGATATAGTGCAGATCGTTGGTTGCCACCAGCGGTATCCCAGTGGACTGGCTAATCCTGGCCAGCTCCCGGCAGACGATTTTTTCCGCATCCATGCCATGATCCTGCATTTCCAGATAAAAATTACCTGCGCCAAAGATCTGCTGATACCATAGAGCTGTTTCCCGGGCGGTTTCCCCCTGCCCGGTTAAAATCATCTGCGGAATCTCCCCGGCTACGCAGGCGGAAAGGGCAATCAGCCCTTCATGATGCTGCTCCAGTAGTTCCCGGTCGACGCGGGGTTTATAATAAAATCCCTCAATGAAGGCGCGGCTGACCATTTTAACCAGATTCTTGTAACCGGTTTCATTTTTACACAGCAAAATGAGATGATACTGGTTGTCATCAATGCGGACTTCCTTGTCCAAACGGCTGCGGGGCGCTACATAAACTTCACAGCCAATGATCGGTTTAATGCCCTGTTTTTTTGCCTCTCGATAAAAATCAATGACCCCATAGAGAACGCCATGATCAGTTATGGCAACTGCCGGCATACCCAGCTGGACCGCTTGACTGACCAGTTCCTTGACCCGGCAGGCACCATCCAGAAGGCTGTATTCAGAATGATTATGTAAGTGTACAAAGCCTTTGCTCATGCTTTCTTCTCCTGGTCCAGCAAAATAGTAATTCTCATAGGGAAACTTTACAGGGCCGGCCGGCGGTGATTGCCTGTAATTCAGTAAATGTTATCGGCAGCGCTGTATTGGCCGTACCTGCTGCAGCATAGACCACATCGTAGCGCAGCAGGCTTTCGTCCAAATAGATGGGTACTTCATGGGCTAGTGCAAAGGGACACACTCCTCCCACAGAAAAACCGGTCACATGATATACTTCCTCGGGATTCGCCATTCTCACTCTCTCGCCGACAGTCTCTTTGATGGCCTTGCTGTCCATTTTAACATCTCCGGCTGATACCACCATCAAATATTGCTCACTTTTGGTCTTAAATAGAATGGATTTGGCAATTTGTCCGACTTCCAAGCCCAGTGCTGCTGCGGCCAGCGGAGCGGTGCTTGTGTTTTGGTCCAGTTCAATGATCTGCAGACGTGGATTTTTTTCCTGCAAATAGCTTCTCACTCGTTCGATTTCGTTCATCTTGTCATCCTCTTATATAAAAAATGTGGTTTGATTTATGACTTAATTATAAATCAAACCACATGCTTATTCTATTAAATGACTTTACGGCTCCATGCATTGAACCAAACTTTATTCCGTATTTCTGTCGGTCAGCTTTAATCTTTGCCGCATAATCGCCCCCAAACGTCCGCAGGTTGCATTGCTGATCGATTGCCAGCCCTCCTTTTCCACCTGCTCCAGGACGCCCATTTCACGGGCAATTTCTAATTTAAGCAAATCTCTTTCCGTTAATGGCCGATTGGCCTTGGGCTTTTTTCTGCTCATGTTTCACATCTCTCCCGGTCGTCAAGTACTGACCATATAATGTCCCGAGAGGCAATTTTTTATGAGCCGGTTTTTTTCAGAAAAGCGATCATGTCATTTACGCTTCCACGC
Organism: Syntrophomonas sp.; assembly: GCA_035447945.1. Classification (GTDB taxonomy): domain Bacteria; phylum Bacillota; class Syntrophomonadia; order Syntrophomonadales; family Syntrophomonadaceae; genus Syntrophomonas_B. The sequence continues at coordinate 24,884 of DAOTHZ010000014.1, read as the reverse complement.
CAGTCTGGAAAAAGTCTGCTTTGGCCCTTGTCTATCAGCAAATCCTCCACCAGATAGGTTTTCATTCCGAGCAAACCGGCAGGAAGATCCTCATCCACATCATTGCCCACCATCAGACACTCGTCTGCTCCAACACCAATCCGCTGACAAATCTCTTCATAATACGCAAGTTGGGGTTTGCAGAAGTGCATCTCTTCATAGGAAGTCACCAATGCATAAGGCAAGTCATCAATCCCAGCCCATTGCAGGCGTTGCTGAATGGCTTCCCGGGGAAAAACCGGGTTGGTGGCAATGACCACCTTAAGACCGCGTTGAAAAAGTTCCTGCATCATCCCCGGTATCCCTGGAAAAGGGCGGCAATGAACTTTTAACCGGGGAAAATGATGCTGATAAAAATGATCAAAAAACGTGCGCACTTCCTCTTCAGGATAATCACAATGGGACAGGAAGTCACCCATAAAAACGGCTTCATTGGAAACTGTCGGTGAAAAATCATTAAGCATCAGGCTGGTTGAGGCAAACACCTGCTCAACCAGTTTTTGGCCTTCTTTGTAACCCGCTTCCCTGGCAGCACGCATCATCTCAGCAAAATAATATTGTAAAAATTCTTCCATATCAATATGTAAAAGGGTACCATCCAGATCAAACAGGATTGCTGAATACATGTTATTCTCCTCTTTTTATCAACTGTTTTAAAGATTATAGCAAATTCCGACGGGAAAAAGACAGCCACGATATCAGTGATATGGCGAAAAACCAAGGTATTTTTCCATTGCTATTTAAAGGATATTATTGGTAATATATAGAAATCCTTTATTGGTATTTTAATTTAAGGAGGATGGACCATGTTATCAACATTTCTAAGCAAGGAGGATTGCCATTTCCTCGATTTATCAGTATTCATCAACTGCAGCCCGGAGAAAATTCTTTATTACTATTATAATTCCTTCATTCGCATCCATCTTGAAACATATCATCAAATGAAGGAGTGGAGTCAAGGGGAGGATTCCCCCAAATCCTGCCTTAATCAGTGGATGGAATTGTTGGAGACGGAGCTCAACAGCCGGGAAGATCTGGCCATTTTGCAGGAGAATGAGTATTTGCATGAAATTGGTCCGTACTATTATGGTCCTACCAATACCCGTATTTATTTTTTCAAGCTAAGTACCATGAGCAACGAGCCTTTGACCTCGGTTGACTTTGCCGTGCTCTTCAATTTAAACAAAACACCTGCCCTTGACAAAAGGCTGCAAAAATATTACAAATCACGTAAAACCATTAAAAAATCGCCCCCCAGCCGGGAAGATCTGGTGACTGACCTGGATATGTGTTTGCAATCACTGCAACAGATTGAAAGAATCAACCGCCATTGTGATTATTGGCAGGTTTTTTTAAATCAGCGCAATGATTTGCTGTTACAGCAAGACCTTTTGCCGCCCGAACCGGAAGCTCTGATTGCCAAACCAGCAAAACCGGAGGAACCACAGCTTTCTTTCAGCAGCTTGCTGGCAATCAATCATTCCAAAAAACGTCATCGCGAATATGTTCAATCTTGTGGAGAATACAACCGTCGCATGAAGATTTATCTCATTCGCTACCGTGAGCATGAAAAAGCTTGCGAACGTTATAAAATTGCTTTGCAGCAATGGGAAGAAAACCATTTGCTGCTGGCAGAGAAATGTATCGAACAAATTGAAGAGGCAACTGCCAAATTGAAAACCGCGCAAGGATTGCTGGAGATGTATCAGTTTATTTTGGATAAATGTTATCTTCACAAGGACTATCATCAAACCAATGCCCTCAGCACATGCAAACATTATCTCCTCACCGGTCGGGCCAATGACCTGCAGGATTGTATAAATTTATACGAAGAAGAACGCCATTGGCGGGAAATAAAAGCCAGTCAGGAAAGAATAGAAAACACCATTTATTTTCTCCAAGCCGATACAGACGCCCCGGTGCTCGCCAATCCGGCAAGCCTAATCGCCAGTACCATGGATTTGTAATCGCCAAAGCTCACCTCTGCCTGAATAGCGCCAGCGCAGAAGGTGAGCTTTTCGTCTCTTGTCATTGCATTGTTAGACTTCTGTGATTTCATTTCTTGCTTGCAGAAAGAAACGATAGATTATCATTCCAGCAGCAAAACCACCGACATGCGCCCAGAAAGCGATCTGCCCCTGTGCAAGAGTCTGAAAGGTTCCATAAAACAATTGCGTCAGGGCCCAGAATCCCAAATAGATACCGGCAGGGATATTAAACAAAAAGATGGGTGGAATGTAAGTAAACACGCGGGCATGTCTGAACATTAAAAAATATGCTCCCATAATTCCCGCCGCAGCACCCGAAGCTCCCACCACCGGCACTTGCGAACCAGGTTCAAACGCAACATGGGTTATGCCGGCAACCAAGCCGCATAGCAAATAAAAAAACAGAAAGCGACCGTGCCCCATTTTATCTTCCACGTTATCACCAAAGAGCCACAGTACCCACATATTGCCTATTACATGCATCCAACTGCCATGCAGAAAAGTTGAGCTGATAAACGGCAAATAACCTGTCAAGGGTCCGTTGTAATGAATCATTTGGCTCGGTACCAGACCATAAGTATAGACAAGCGCTTCCAGCGCCGCTGACCCCAAAGTGGTTTCAAACATGAAGATCAACAGGTTGATTAAGATCAAAACAACCGTAACCAACGGAAAACGATCACTAGGTGTACTGTCTCTCAAGGGAATCATTCATCATTCTCCATTACCATAAAATTCTCACGGCAAAAGCTGCCTTTGCAGCAAAGGGAGCAAATAATCAGCTGCCAGGATAAAAAACACAATGGATAATAATGCCTTTAAGAGGATTGCGCTCATCCTGGTTGACAACCAAACGCCCGCCTGGGCCCCCAGCGCAGTCCCCAACCCCAGCACAATCCCGGCAGGCAGGTTTACATAGCCTTGATATAGTTTTATCAACCCGCCGCTCAGCGACAAGGGGAGCATGGTCAGCATGGTTGTACCTACCGCCATCTGCGGGGACATTCCGGCTAAAAACATAAACCCGGGAGTCAGGATAAACCCTCCGCCGATTCCTAAAATACCAGTGAGACTGCCGGTAATAAAACCCAAAGCCATCAGGGAAGCAAACCTTGCTTTTTCCCCCGCATCGGCGTCAGTTGCATTTTTCCCTCTTCTGCGTATATCCAGCCAAGTGTCTTTAGTCGTTCGGTAAGCAGTAAACAGAAAGAATAATCCTAACATCGTTTCCAAAACCGAAAAGCCGTTGCATAGATATTGCGCAAACGCATAGGAGCCCAGTAAAACGCCGACCAATCCCCCCAACGCTGCATAACCGGCACTGCGCATATGCACATGGCCTGCCCGGTAATGTCCCTGGGCTGCTGATATGGACGTAAATATTACTGCAAACAAAGTGGTACCAATTGCCTTGGTCAAATCAAAGCCTGCCAGCAACTGCAATCCCGGCAGCATAATAACGCCACCGCCTAAACCAACCAAGGCCCCCAGGCAGCCGGCCAGCACTCCGATTAGCAATATGAAGAAAAAAATGTTAATCGGCCCTCCTTGCTGCTAACCCTGCATTAGAAACAACCCGGCAGTCTACTATATGCCTGCCGGGTATAAACATTTCCTTGGTGCTTAACCGATCGGTTCAAACTTATCCTTGGGTGCTCCGCAAACCGGACATTCATCCGGCGGCTCCGGTCCCTCATGAATATAACCACAGACCAAACATTTCCATTTGGTCACCCTTTTCTTGCCGCTGCCATCCCGGCCAATACTGCGAAAGGCTTCAGTGGTGTTGACCTGGGGTGCGATAATGATCTCACCCATCATGACCCCATCCTGTATATAGGTCTTTTTATAAAAATCTTCAATCGGGTCCCAAACTTCAATTACCCGGCATTCCTCCGGCGGCAGGTTGACCTCGCCAATGGAGAAGATCTCATGATCAAAAGCCGCCAGCATGGTGGATATGGTGGGCTCTTTATAATCCAGCCAGTCCCCGGCTGCATTGGCTCCGGCAATATTGCCCATTTCCGTTGAGATCGACCACAAACCAATCAGACGATCTACCACCTGTGCCACATCTCCAGCTGCAAATACATCTGAAGCGCTGGTGCGCATCCCGGTGTCAACTACAATCCCACGATCAACATTGATGCCGGCTGCCTGCGCCAATTCAACATTGGGTTTTACGCCGGTTGACAACAAGACCAAATCGGCCGGCAGCCACTGCCCGTTTTTAAGCTTGACCCCGCTGGCCTGCCCTTCCCCGCCGATTTCTTCGGTACCGATTCCCATATAGAGTTTTACGCCCCGCTCTGTCATAAGCTTCTGCAAACGTTCCGAGGCACCTTCGTCCAACTGACGCGGCATAATACGGGGGTTGTTTTCAATGACAGATACATCTACTCCCTGGGAGATCATTTCCCAGACGGCTTCCAGTCCCAAAACGCCGCCGCCGATGACCACCGCCCGCTTGGCTGACTGAATCGCTTTTTTCAGAATTTGGGCATCCTCATAACTGCGCAGTGCATATACGCCTGGTTTTTCGGCCCCGGGAATCGGAGGTATATTACTGCGGGCACCCGTGGCGATGATCAATTTGTTGTAAGTTATACTCCTGCCATCTGCTACGGTAACTGTTCTCGCCTTGGTATCAATGGCCGTCACTTGACATGAGGTTTTCACTTCCACCCGCTTTTCTTCATACCAATCATCGCTGTAAACATAGAATTTTTTGTCTTCCAGCTCTTCGCTCAAATAATCAGATAAAGCCGGCCGATAATAGGGTCTGACTGATTCCTCGGTGAGAATGGTAATCGCCGCGGTTTCATTGCGCTTGCGGATTGCCGCAGCTGCAGACAGGGCAGCAATGCCTCCGCCTATAATCAGGAAGGTATCGTTGGTGTCATTGCGAAACTCGTCTTCCATGCGGACCTCCACAAAATTCTCTGCCCCAACGCCGCAAGCTGGACATACTGACGGGGGTTCCGGACCCTCCCCAATATAACCACAGACCAGACAGCGCCATTTCTTTTGGGATTGAGGCTGTCTTTTCTCTAAAATTGCCTTGGCAAAGTCCATACCAAAGGTAAAGGCTTCCTCTAAATTGGCTTCGGAAGGTTTAAAGTTGATTCTCAGCCCAGACAAGACTTTCATGCGCAGAGCGTTTAACCGGGCTTCTATATTCGGTACAGCTTCACCGCTCCAGCCATAGGCACCGAAAGCAGCTGCTACCAAATCCGCATGCACGATGGGAGAAAGATGAGTCAGCAGTTCCCAGATGGGAGGCAGCGTATCGCCATTAATCGTCGGAGATCCGATCAGCAATCCATCTGCTCCAGGCAGTGCCTCTAAAACCGCGCTGACCGGATCTTCTACCAGGTTGAATTTCATCACATTGAATTCAGCAATCATTTCCAGGCCTTCAACAATGCTGTTGCTGATGGTCTCAGTATATCCATACGCGGTCACATAAGCGATGACGATCTTGGGACGCTCGTCTCCATCAGATGCCGGCGGCGTCGCCCATTGCCGATAAAGATCGAAATAGTATTCAATATTTTGCCGCAGGATCGGTCCATGACCGGGACAAACGACGTCGATCTCCAGATCTTTGATCTTTTCCAGAGCTTCCAGTACATAGGGTTTGAAAGGTCCCATGATCATGTCAAAATAATATTTGTAAGCATCGGTAAAATCTTTGTCGATCAAATCATTGAACATCACCGGATCGGAATAATGACATCCGAAGGAATCGCAGGAGAACAAGACCTTGTCTTGCTGCAAATAGGTATACATGGTGTCCGGCCAGTGCAAAAACGGAGCACTGATAAACTGCAGGGTTTTACCGCCTAGATCCAGCTCTTCGCCATGATTCACTTCGCGCGCATTGAGCTTGCTGTTGGTAATTTCCTTTAAGAACTTGAGCGCTGTCGGACTGGCCAAAATCGTCAGTCCAGGGATCTTGTCCATAAGCTTTTTAACCGAACCGGAATGATCCGGTTCCGTATGATTCATGATCAGATAATCAATTTCCTCAAGCTTTACCACTTCCTGTAAATTGCCAAGATACTCATCAAAAAAGCGATCTTTTACGGTTTCAATGAGACAGGTTTTGTCACTTCCTTTAACCAGGTAAGCATTGTAGGATGTTCCGTATTCAGTCCTCATAACAATATCAAAAACACGCAAATCCGGATTTTGGACTCCGACACTGTAGACATTCTCTTTAATTTTCAATGCACCCATTTCATCAACCTCCCATACCAAATCTTTACTGATACCTATCATCAATATTACGTGTTTTCCCTTGTTTGGACAAGCAAAAACAGTCCTGTTCAACATCCTGCCCTCGGAAAGCTGCAATTATGCCATCAGGCCTTATGGTAAGCGATCAACGGCGTAAAAATTTGGAATTGCCTTTATCCAAAATCGCTTCAAACAATTCCTGGCCTGATTGATTGGCAACCACCAGCGCCCGAATCGAAAAGGAACGCAGGGCATCCTCCACCGAGAGTGTTCCTTCGGCAGAGTCCTTTCGCCCGGTAAAGGGCAAATCGTCAGGCCCCCGCCGGCACTGGGCATTCAGATTGATCCTAGAAACCTGGGTGACCAGGATATCAATCAGCGGAGCTGCCAGTGCGGGTGAACGGGTAAAAATACTGGCTTGTTGGCCATAGGGACATTGCGCCATATAGGCAGCAATTTCATCCAACGCAGCAAAACAACTGACGGGTATGATCGGCCCGAATTGTTCCACGTGAAACAAATCCATGTTACTGGTTACCGGATATAGGACGGCAGGATAAAACAAATTGCCGGCGTGCTCTCCTCCCCCGGGGTTGACAATCCTGGCACCATGCGAGTATGCTTGGTCAATCCAGTCGGATAGACGAGCACATTTATCCTTCTCCGCCAGCGGAGTGATCATCACTTCTTTTTCCCAGGGCAGACCACATTTAACCTGACCGACGGCTTCATTCAGGGCAGTTAAAAACCGATCCAAAATATCCTTGTGTACCCATAAGTGTTTGAGCGCCGTACAGCGCTGCCCGTTGTATTCCAGCGCTCCCTGCAGGCATTCCCGCACGGTAAGTTCCAGGTCACAATCCGGGAAGATAAACGCCGGATTTTTTGCTTCCAGCCCTAAGATAGTGCGCATCCGGTTTATATGCGGATGCTGGCCAACGATGCTGTGAGCCACACGGGTGGAACCAATAAAGCCCAATATGTTGACTGTCCCCCGCCGAATGATCGGCGTTATGATTGCAGCGCCATCTCCATTGATAATATTTACAACCCCCGGGGGAAAGGATTCACAGAGCGCATCCAGGAACGGTTCAAGCGCCCATGCGCCCCATGCGGGCAGCTTCATCACCACCGTGTTGCCCATGACCAGGGCCGGAACAAGCATGGCAAATGATTCATTCAAGGGATAATTAAAAGGTCCCATCAATAATGTCGGCCCCAAAGGGCAGCGCCTGATCTGGGCTTCAAATCCATCCAATTGCTGAACCAGGCTGCTGTTGCGATCATCTTGACGCAACCGGGCAACGGTATCTTCAGCATATTTGATCGTCCGTTTAAATTCGTCTTTGCAAGCCTGATAAGATTTTCCAATCTCCCACATGGCCCGCAGCACAAACTCCTCTTCCAAAGGACGCATCCGCTGAAGCAACTCTTCAACGCATAGGATTCGCTCACTGACCGGCATCTGCGGCCACTCCCCCAGTCCTGCATCATAAGCTGTTTCAGCCGCCAGCAAGGCCTCCATGGCCTCATCCGGCTCAAGCCAGGGTGTGACTCCCAGGCAGTACGGCTGCACCCCCTGCCCGGAATGGAATTGAATGGGCGAAAATACTTCCCGGCTTGCCGCAGTAATGATCCTGCCATTCACCAAGTACCTTGCGTCCGGTTTAAAAACCGGCGGGCAAAATTCACCGGGGATCGAATCAAGTGCCGGATATAACTTGCCTGCATTAATCAATGACATCATCTTGCTCCTTTGCAGATATTCTTTTTATAGTATGCGGTAGTTTAACAAAGGTAATTCCAATCGCAGGTTCCATGGAAACGTATCATATTCCATATTAACATCTGGGCTCTGGATTATAATGGCATGATGACATATTCCGGGGATGTTTTATGAATGTGGCACAAAACCAGAAATGCAAAATTTTCTTTCTGTATATATTATGAGTTAGTTTTGTATGCTTGTTTCAACATGGTATAAAAAGAATACCGCTAAGTTACGGGATGCGTCTTTTAACAAAGCGATATGGTTAAATCTGACACGTAAAGATGCTATCCGAGGTGTAAGTGCAAGATTTCCAGTGTTTTTGTGCGCCTTGCCGGGCGCTTTTTTATTTTTATGAATCGAGGTGTTGACATTGAAAACGCAGGTCGCAATCATCGCCGTAGTTGTAGAAGAAACAGAATCCGCGGAAAAACTGAACCGAATTCTGCATCAATTCGGGCAATACATCATTGGCCGCATGGGTCTTCCCTACCAGAAAAAAATATAAACATTATCAAGCTTATTCAGCGCCCATCCCATAGAACATTTTTTCCCAATCCTCCCGTATTGCCCCCAAGTCGCAGAAATTAACACATATTCCACAGCCCAGGCACTTTTCGTAGTTGATAACCGCTTTATCATCTGCCAGATAAATGGCCTTGCCGAGACATAAATCAACGCATATTCCACAACCGTTGCAGGTATTATTTATAAACATGATCAATCTCCTTTTGGAAATAACCAGACCCGGGTACAGATCTCAACAACCAGCGTTTGCGTTTCCATATCTGTTATCAACGAAGCGGTTGTACCTCCTCGAAACGGAATTAATGCAACAGGGATCCACTCATATATAAACCAAAAGCAGCAGACTTGTCAATCGATGACTTGTCAAGCCCATGTGCTGATAAAAAGGGGCCGTCCCAATCCCTCTGAAGGGTTTAAAGACAGCCCCTTGGCTTTTTACTTTAGATATCTAGATTTTTTCAATTTTTACTGCTGATACCTTGTATTCGGGAATGCCGGCTACCGGATCGAGTGATTCGGGTGCCGCGTTGGTCAGTCTGTTGGCTGCCGCTTCCGCGAAATGGAAGAAGGTAAAAACGACATTTTCATCTACAATATCCGTCACCCTGGCTTTCAGTTCAATACTGCCGCGACGTGAAGTGACCCGAATCTTTTCACCGTCATGGATTCCCAGTTCCGCTGCTTTCAGCGGATGAATCTGCAATTCATTTTCCGGCTGAATAGCATCCAAACCAACCGAGCGGCGGGTCATGGTACCAGTGTGGTAATGGAAAAGACTACGCCCGGTGGTCAACAGAATGGGATATTCAGCATCCGGCAACTCAGCTGCTTCCTTGAAGTCAATGGCATGGAACAGTCCGAGTCCGCGATTGAATTTTTCTTTATGCAGAATCGGCGTACCGGGATGATCTTCGGTCGGGCAGGGCCAATGCAGACCGCATTCTTCGATACGCTCATAGGTAATGCCGGCGTAGGAAGGAGTAACCGTACGCATTTCATTGAAGATTTCTTCCGGTGAGGCATAGTACATTGGATAGCCCAGCCGTGTGGAAAGTTCACAAAGAATCTGCCAATCCTGCCGGGCATCGCCGCGGGGGCTGATGGCCTGGCGGACTCTTTGTACCCGTCTTTCCGTATTGGAAAATGTCCCGTCTTTTTCAGCAAAAGTTACGCCCGGGAGTACCACATCTGCTTTCTGGGCGGTTTCAGTCAGGAATATATCCTGAACCATTAGAAAATCAAGGTTTTCCAGGGCTTCCTCGACATGGTGCAGATCAGGGTCACTGACCATAGGATTTTCACCGATGACAATGATGCTCTTGATTTCACCATGATGCGCCATATTGATGGCCTTGGTCAGGGTTACACCATTGCTGGGGGAAAGGGGTACGCCCCAAGCCTTTTCGAATTTCTCGCGGATATCCGGATTGGTGACGGCCTGGTAGGCCGGATAGCATACTGGCAATGCACCCATATCGCAAGCGCCCTGCACATTGTTCTGACCGCGCAGCGGGTTGACCCCTCCGCCGGGTTTGCCGAGATTACCGGTGAGCAAGGCTAAATTACAGACGGTTTTTACATTGTCCGTACCGGTGCTGTGCTGGGTTAAACCCATGGCATAGCAAATCGAAGCAACTTCGGCTTCCGCATAAATGCGAGCCGCCTTGCGGATGTCTGCAGCAGGAACACCGGTAATCTTTTCCGCTGCTTCGGGGGTATAACTGGCTAGAACCGCTGCCATGGCTTCATAACCCTCGGTGCGGTTGGCAATAAACTCTTTGTCCAACAAATCTTCGCTGATAATCACATTCATCATGGCATTGACCAGGGCCACATCCGTACCTGGTCTGAATTGCATATAGACGTCAGCCATCTCCGCCAGTTCAATCCGGCGCGGATCAGCAACGATCAATTTGGCACCGTTCTTGCGGACGTTGCTCTTGATTTTGTAGCCAATTACGGGATGGTTTTCAGTTGTATTGGTACCAATCAAAAAGATGGCTTTGGCATCGTTTTGTAACTCGTTAATGGAGTTGGTCATTGCACCACTCCCAAATGCTGCCCCCAGACCGGCGACAGTAACGGAGTGTCAGAGACGGGCGCAGTGATCGACGTTATTGGTGCCGATAACTGCCCGCATCAGTTTTTGCGCCAGGTAGTTCTCTTCATTGGTCATGCGTGCCGAAGAAAACATGGCCAAGGCATCTGGTCCATGCTTTTCTTTAACTTCTTTAATCTTGCCGGCGGCAAAGTCCAGCGCTTCCTCCCAGGAAGCGGGACGCAATTCGCCGTTTTCTCTGATCAAAGGCGTGGTCAGTCTTTCCTGAGAGTTGACGAAATCCCAGCCAAAACGTCCCTTGACGCAAAGCGCTCCATTGTTTACGGGGCTCTGCTGATAGTTGCGCATGGAAGTCACACCAACAATCTCGTCGTCTTTCACGTTTAATTCAAAGGTACAGCCCGTACCGCAATAGGTACAGGTAGTCGGGACTTTTTTGACCTGATAGGGCTTGCCTTTGCCGGCTGATATTTTGCTGGTCAATGCCCCTACCGGGCAAACCATTATGCACTGTCCGCAGAAGACACAAGGAGAATCCTCCAGGAGTCCATTAAAGGCTGTAGCAATATGCACATGATGACCGCGGTCTTCAAGATTAATGGCGCAGGCACCGGTAATCTCTTCACAGGCGCGTACGCAGCGGGTGCACATGATGCACTTGTCATAATCCCGCTCGATAAAGGGATTGGCATCTTCCTTGTAATAATGCGGTCCTTCTTCACCGAGTGAGGATTCTTTTACGCCATACCGATAGCAATAGTCCTGAAGCTTGCAGTCTCCGTCTTTCTCACAAACATGACATTCCAGTTTGTGACGGGCCAGCAAGAGATCCAAAATCACTTTTCTGGTTTCAACAACATCGGCGCTTTCAGTGTTTATCACCATGCCATTCTCAGCCGGGGTTACACAGGCAGCCAAAAGATTGCGGCGCCCTTTACATTCAACCACACACATCCGGCAGGAACCGGCCAGTTTTAAATCCGAGTCATAACAAAAGGTGGGAATATCCGCTCCGGCCTGGCGGCATGCATCTAGCAGCATGGTGCCGCGGGGTACCTGAACTTCCATCCCATCTATGGTCAGGCTAATCATGGTTGCTCCTCCTTCCTGTTCAAATTACTGCACCTTGCGCAGGTATTCATGACGGAAATGTTTGATGGTACTCTCGGTGGGAATTGGAGCAGCCTGCCCTAATCCGCACAAACATGCCTTTTGCATCACTTTGGAGAGCAGCAGCAGTTTGTCAAGGTCAGCTTCGCTGCCCTTGCCGGCATTTAAGCGCTCCAATATTTCCCTGCTGCGGAAAGTACCTTCCCGGCAAGGATTACATTTGCCACAGGATTCATGTTCAAAGAATTTGGAAATACGCGTTGCCACATCTAAAATATCACGGCTCTCATCCAGCACAAAAACGGCTCCGGAACCAAGGGCTGCGCCAATGGCGCCCATGGAATCGAAATCTATTTTGGTATCCAGATAATGTTCAGGGATAAACGCTCCCGACGTTCCCCCGACTTGGACTGCCTTGAACTTCTTGCCGTTCTTTATCCCTCCGCCCAGTTCGAAAATGACTTCCCGCAGGGTCATATCGGTGGGAACTTCAAAATAGGTCCGGTTGATCACATCTCCGGTCAAAGACAGTACTTTGGTGCCCGGATAACTGGAAGAACCAATGCCGGCAAACCATTGCGCACCATTAACCAGAATATAAGGCAGGCAAGCGTAGGTTTCTACATTGTTAACCACCGTTGGCACCTGCCACAAACCTTCCACTCCCGGGAAAGGCGGTTTAAAACGGGGCTCACCCCGATGTCCTTCAATGGATTCAATCAGTGCCGTTTCTTCTCCGCAAACATAAGCACCGGCACCCATTCTGACTTCAATGTTAAAATCCCCCAGCACTTCGCTGGCACTGTCGATGGCCTTGCGTAATAAATCCACGACGAAGGGATACTCCCCGCGGCAATAAATATATCCTTGGTTGGAGCCTATTGCATGTCCGCAAATGGCCATTCCTTCAAGCAGGGCTTGGGCATTTTTTTCACAAATAATTCTATCCTTGTAGGTTCCCGGTTCCCCTTCATCAAGGTTGCAGACCACATATTTGATCGGCACATTCTGGGGAACAAAACTCCATTTCATACCGGCATTGAATCCAGCTCCGCCGCGTCCCCTCAGTTTGGAATCCTTGACCTCCTGGATGAGGTCCCTGGGGTTCATCTTGCGCGCTTTTTCCAGACCTTTGTATCCCCCCACCTTGATATAATCTTCAGCGCTGGCGGGATCGATTCGATCTGCGTATTCGAGCAAGACACGCATTTCTTTCGCCATTTTTATCCCATCCTTTTCTTTTACCCTCTCTATCTTTGTTTACAGGCATCCGGTGTTTTTATTTTAAAGCACTCAATATCTCCGGAACCTTCTGCGGGGTAACATCAAAAATCGGTTCACTATTTACCGTAATCACCGGGGTAGCCTGGCACTGTCCGATACATTCCGTAAGTTCCAGGGTAAACTTTCCGTCTGCTGTCGTTTCACCCACTTTAATGCCGAGCTCTTTTTCAATTGCTTGAATCACCTCGTCTGCGCCAGCCACATGACAGGGAGCACTTTCACACATCCTGATGATATACTTGCCCCGCGGTTTCACCGACAAGTAGGAATAAAATGTAGCCACACCATAGGCCTGGGCTTCAGACACACCAAAAACGCTGGCAGCTTCAATGACTGCCTCCTCGGGAAGATAATTGAATTCCTTCTGAACAGCATGGTAAGCTTCAATAATTCCGCCCTGTTTGTCACCATATTGTGCAATAATTTCTTGAATTCTGCTCACACTCTCACCTCCTATCCGTATAAACTTATCTAAAAAAACAAAAACCCACTGCAGATAGAAAAGTACAACTACAACAGCGGTTTCTGCGTTTTCCTGAAACCAGCAGTATAGCAGTTGCTCCTTTCCGCAATGGGAGGCAAATCCGTTTCCGAAATCACCCAATGACTGCTTACCATAGCCTGACAGCTTTAGGTTAACAGTTCGGAGACCATATTTAATTTGGCAGTTTGGCATACCGTCCGCAAGAAGGAAAACGAAAGCCGTACTTTGTGAAAACTTCTACATAACTTATCGAAATCCTGCCTGGCAATATTATTTGTTCCGTTTTATTATACTCCATTGTGAATTCTCTTTGCTACCTAATCTTTATTGCATCATAATCACAATCAGTGTAAAATTATTCTAATTAGAAAAGTCCATTTATCTAGTCTTCAGTCTCCGAGTCCTAAGATCTAAAGCTTTTGGCCATGGTCTTATGACCGTTAGGGTATAGCTGGAAACGGTTATGCCTCCCATTGCGGAAAGGAGTTTGCTGGGAAGGCTTTTTTGGCAGCCTTTTTGGTCAGACCTGTGCGCATGGGTCTGGCTTTTTGCTTCTGATGGGAGACTGACAACCGAATGGCTTTTCTAGTGTCTAATTCCAATCCTTTTCTTTTGCCCTCCGGTCTTTATTCCGGAGGGTCTTTTTTCACAAAAAAGGCTGGCATCAAATTTGATCCCAGCCTCTGATTTGATTTATTTTCCTTTGAAATTAGGTTTGCGTTTTTCTACAAAAGCCTGACAGCCCTCCTTAAAATCTTCCGAGCTCCAGCATAGAACTTGATTGAGCGCTTCCAGTTCGCATTGCTGATAGTAATCATTTTTCAAGGATGCCCGCAACAATTTTTTATCCAGTCCGACGGTCACCAGCGGCAGACGAGTAAGTTTCTCCGCCCATTCAACGGCAGTTTTCATCAGTTCGTCATGGGCTACAACAGTGTTGACCAGACCCAACTCGTTGGCCTCCGCCGCATTTAGAATTTTTCCAAACCAGATGATCTCCGCCGCTTTGTGATAGCCCACCTTTTGGGTCAGGAAATAGGAAGCCCCGCTGTCCGGACAAAAGGCCAGCTGCATAAAGGTGAAACCAAAGCGGGCTTTCTCCGAGGCGATTATTAAATCGCAGGCCAGGCAGGTAGCCGTTGAGGCACCGGCTACCACCCCATTGACGGCGGCGATAACCGGTTTTTGCAGTTCATAGATCGCTGTCACCACACTGGCTGAGGCATCATAAGTTTCTTTGGCGTTGAGCGGCGTCGTCATACTGTACAGGGTGGAAACATCTCCCCCGCTGGACCATCCTTTGCCGGCCCCTGTCACGATCAGGACTTTGATATCATTATTATCCGCTGCTTCTTTGCAGGCTGCGTTTACATCTTTACAAAACTGTTCATTAACCGAGTTCAGGAAATCCGGCCGATTAAACGTCATGATGGCTGCACCGCTATCCATAATCTCAAGATTGACTGTTTCCCACTGCATAAAAATACCTTCCTTTCAAATATTTTTACGTTTCTCTATATTTCACTTTTAAAATATTATAACAATTATTGATTTTAATGTTAATACTTTATAAAAAGGTGCTGATCCTGGCACTCTTATCATCACCCTTGATTTTCGCTATACTAAGAATACTCATCCTGGCTTAAATCCAGGTGATTATCAACTACGCGGAGGTAATTATAATGGAGAAACTGCTGATCTTCGCCCCTCATCCAGATGACGACATCATCGGCTGCGGGGGAACGATTGCCCGTCATATGGCCCACGGAGATGAGGCGGCGATTGTTTATCTGACTTCCGGAGAAAACGGCAGTCTGTCTTACAATCCGTCAGAGCTGGCTGCTTTGCGGGAAGAAGAAGCCTCACGGGCGGCAGCCATGATTGGAGTCAGCGACGTCATCTTTCTGCGCCAACCGGATGGCTATATTGTCTGGAGCAAAGAATTAATGGATACACTGGTCACCGTCATTCGCAACCAACAACCAAGCATGGTTTTCCTGCCCCATGGCGAAGAAGCAGTCCGTGATCACCGGCAAAGCTGCGAGTTGATCCTGGAAGCCTGCCAACGAGCTGCCGGGCCTTGGTTTCCTGCCTGCGGAAAACCCTGGGGAGGCGGAAAGATCATTGCCTATGAAGTATGGACTCCGCTTAGCCGCTATAACCTGACCGTCGACATCAGTGAATATATGCAGAAAAAACTAGCTGCTTTGGGCGAACACAAGTCCCAACTGGCGGATATCGCCTATGCTGAAGCGGTCCAAGGCCTGAATCGCTATCGCGCCGTCACCAGTGGAACGGGTCAGTTTGCGGAGTGTTTTCAATTGATTAAAACCCGATCTTAATCTTGCTTGCAGCGGAGGGGTTATGCATACCATCATATCTGACCGACCCAGGAAAATATTGATGATCAGTCCTTACCGGCACAGCCAGCGCGGCAACAGCATCACCAGCATGCGCCTCAAAACCGGCTTGGAAAAGCAGGGTTTCATGATTGATTGGATCACTATGGAGGAAAGCGATGTCTTGCCACAGCTGCAGCAGCAGCTGGACTCTGGATGCTATGGATTGATTCATGCCTTTCATGCGCTGCATTGGGGTCGTTTGCTAGATCAACTGCCTCAGATTCAGCAGATCCCGGTGCTTCTTACCACCACCGGTACGGATTTGCATTTTGATCTATCCGGAAAGGATTCGCCGGTGCTTGCCAGGAGCTTGTTTTCCGCGCAAAAAATTGTGCTTTTTCATCAGGATTTCACCACTCAAATTGCAGTTCCTTTCCCGTCCCTGGCGGCTCGATTGGTGGTTATCCCCCAAGGGATTTTTTTCGAAAATGTTTCACGTGAAACATTTCTGCCCCTTGATTTTAAACAGGATGATTTTATTTTTCTCTTCCCCAGCGGGTTAAGACCGGTAAAAAATTTTGAGTTGACCCTCAACGCACTGGAAAATATTCAACCTGATTATCCTCAATTAAAATTGGTGATTATCGGAGCGCTTATAGATCCCGACTACAGCCGACGAATGTTGCAGCGGATTGACGCCTTGCCCTGGGTTACCTATATGGGTGAAATACCTCATGCCAGCGTGCGGGAACTGATCCTGCACGCAGATGTCGTCGTCAACAGCTCCCATGCCGAAGGTCAGCCGCAGGGGGCGCTGGAAGCAATGAGTTTGGGATTACCCTGCATCTTGAGCGCCGTACCCGGCAATTTGCATATTATTGAAGAGGGTCGGGAGGGCTTTTACGTGCATGATGAAAAGGAGTTCGCCCGGGCAGCCCGAATCTTTATGGACCATCCCCGGCGCACCAAGATGATGGGGCAGGCCGCACGAAAACTGGTGGAGGAAAAGTTCAGTTTGGAGAAAGAATTAAACGCATATGCAGCACTATACCAGCAACTTTGCCAATAAAGTGAGCAAGCCCATACCATGATTGATGATATGGGCTTGTTGGCTTTTCTGTTGGCTCAGGGATGGTCACTGGTTCCGGGTTTATGATGCTTTTTCCACCCGGCAGGGAATGCGTCGGTGCATGGGGGTGCACATTTCGTCCCGGTCTGTGGTCAAGACCAGATCATTGACATTGACGCCATATTTTACGCCATCATAGATCAAACCCTGCCCGTGACGGACATATACACAGTTGACAGCGGCGCGCGAACTGATTTCCACTTCCACTTCGGCCGAGCCTGCCTTGGTGGTGATGATGGCCTTGTCCCCGTCAGCCAGATCTAGCCGGGCAGCATCAACTTCATTCATCAACATGGTCATACAGCGCTTGTCCTTGTTCCATTCCGGATTGCGCAAACTAGTATTGGCAACCGTTTCATGATGCAGCCCGGAATGCAGGATGAGCGGAAATTCAGCCGGCATTTTCAATTTTTCGATTTCATTTTCAATGCTGGCGGCTTGCATCTGATCAACCAGTTCCTCGATCACCAGATTCAGCTTTTTATCTTCGGTTTTCAGCATGTTAAAGTTGTCTCCCTGGAATCTGGAGAGAATGAGTCCCTGTGGATGAGCCAGGATATCCTTGTACATGGCTTCAATCATGGAAAAATCAGCCGGATACCCCATGGCGACAGCGCCGGCTTTAAATTCCTTGCTGCTCGATACCAGCAGTCCTACAATCATGGCCTGATTGACAGAACCCAAGGCTGTTCCTAATGTTTCCGCCAATATCAGGGGAATCAACTTGGCCTGGGACGGATTTTCCTGAACATATGCGCCCATCGCGCCCAAATAAGCAGAGATACCCTCTTTGCCCGCATCATAAAGCGACTGTGGAAACTCCGGCAGAAATCCCATGGCTTTGATGAGATCCATTATGATGCGCGAGCCTTCCCTGCTTTCACTGCTCAACGGCTCCAGCACCGGCTGCTTCATATGGAAATAAAGATCCGGATAGCTGTAGTTGAAGCAGACCGTATCATATGATTCCATGTAGCTCAAACAAGGCAGCACATAATCACTGCAACGAGCGGTTTCATTGTAGACGATTTCCAAACAGACCGAGAGTTCCATCTCCGCAAAGGCTTTTTCATAAGCCTGCGTATCGGGATAGGAACGCAGCGGGTTACTGGCACTGACGATCAGAGCCCGAATTCTGTCTGGATGATCATTGAGCACTTCCTCCGGAAATACCGCCGGCGGAAAAGATCCCAGGATCGGAAACATATTGGTTTTGACTGTGCGCCAGACTTTGGGATTACGCTCATCACTGTTGCTGCCCATGGGAAAAAGGAATGCCGGTATGATCTGGCCGCCTTCCACACAAAAGCGTCCGGTGATGGCCCGCAGGATATGCAGCATATAGTTATTGATACTGGAATTGCGGTTCATATAAATGCCCAGATCCTGATGGATGCAAGACCTGGTCTGGGCCAGCAAACGAGTCACCTCCAGCACCGTTTCATAATCCAGGCCACAGACTTCAGTGACCGCACGTCGCGCATCAAATCCGTCAAACAGGGGTTTTACTTCCTCCCAGCCGTTGACATGCGCGGCAATAAACGCCTGGTCTTCCCAGCTGTTGTCAAGAATGATGCGAATCATGGCTTTCAGCAGCATGCTGTCAGTGCCGGGCCGTATGGGCAGATGAATGTCGGCTCTTTCCGCCGTTTCCGAACGGCGCGGGTCGATCACGATCAGCTTTTTATCCGGGTCTTTTTTAAATTCCAGGATCAATTCGCGGGTGCGAGGTTCCTGATGGCTCATCCAGCCGTTCCAGCCCCAAGCCACCAATGTATCAGCATGATGCGCATCCGGCATGGTAACGATACTCTGTTTGCCGGTCACTCGTCCGTCAACCCAGAAGCTGTTGGAAAATTCCTGGGTAATCGAAGAATAATAATTACGGGAACCCAGAAAACCCAACATACGCAATCCAACCCCGACCTGCATCTGACCGCCCAGCGCACCGCCGCCCATATAAGCGATCGCCTTGCCGCCATGCTTTTCTTTTATGGACAGCAATTTCTCAGCAATCTCCGTGAGGGCCTGTTCCCAACTGATGCGTTCATGATGATCCCCCACTTTTTTGAGTGGATACTTGAGGCGATCAGCGTTATGCACATGATGCGCCATATTCAGCCCTTTGCGACAGCAATAGCCTTGAGAACGCTGGTTGTCTTTAGCTCCGCGAACCTTGATGATCCGATTGTCTTCGATTAGCATCTCCAATCCGCAGCTCTGCGCGCATAATACGCAGCTGGTCTTTTTCCATTCACCCATGCTTGCGCCTCCTTCCCTTTTACCTTTTACATATTTATTTTTTCGAACTTTCCGGAGAAATCCATGAGAACGGCTTGCGGGTTCTCCAGGTAGAAGGCTGCTGCATTCGGATCATCTTCACCTTGCTTATAAATTTTCAGCAGATCCATCAGCTTTTTCTCCTTTAGTGTATACTTTTTAAAATACAAAGGAACATCGTAAGAAAATTTACAGCCGAATGACCAGATCCTCCAGTGGATAAGCCTTGCAGCTATGGATGTAACCGTATTTTTTGTCACTTTCCCGCATCAGCACACCTTGCGGCTGAAACACTTTGCCGGATAAGAGTTGTACGCGGCAGAGGCTGCACTCTCCCGAGCGACACAGAGAAGGAACGATCAGTCCTGCTTTTTCCAACGCAATCAGCAGCGGCTCTCCTGCCTGGGCAGCCAAACTCTTATGGCCCTCGACCTTAACCGTAAAGGCAGCCTCTTTTCGTATTTCCCGCGGCCATCCCGGTTGAGCCGTTATATCTGCAGGATTGCCAAACATTTCATGCCGGATTTTGCGGGCAGG
>DAOTHZ010000014.1:0-4994 GCA_035447945.1 Syntrophomonas sp. | reverse complement strand
ATATTTTCGCGGATCATGCTCATAAAGGGAGTGACTCCGCTGCCGCCGGCTAAAAAGACCAATTTTTGTCCGTGGAACAACGGATTATAATAGAAGTTGCCGGCCGGGCCGGAACTTGTAAATTCATCTCCCACTCTTACATCGTCAAACAAATAGGCTGAGACAAATCCGTTTTCAATTTTACGGACGGTAATATCATAATAAGCCGTTTGCCGCGGAGATGAAGAAATACTGAACGGGCGGCTGGTCCTGATCCCGTTGATCTCTACCTGCAGATTGATGTACTGTCCGGCCTGAAACGGCGGTAGATTTCCCTCGCGGGCGACCAGACGCAACGTTTTGGTGGTAGGCGTCTCCAATATTATATCAGCCAACCTAAGTTTTAAAACCTTGGGATGGAGGCGGCTTACTACATCCGCCCGGCGGTTCTTTTGCACCCGATAATTGATCCCGTATTTACGAGATATCTCCATCTCCTGCTTGATCTCACCATAGCCTTCAATATCTTCACGGAAGTCTCTCATTTTTCCACCCCCCTAAAATCTTTTACAATCGCCCGGGCTGCCTGACCGCCGGATGTCAATGTCGGCTGGAAGCCTCCGCTGCCAGCCCAGGCACCGGCCTGATACAATCCTTTAATGGGAGATTTACGATTTGTAAAAAGAGAGTTTTCCTTGGCAAATTTATCAAAGCCATAGATGGCTCCTCCAGGTTGCCCCAGAAAACGCATATGGGTGATCGGGGTAGCCACTTCAATTTCTTCAATATGCTCGCGCAATCCTGGGAATACTTTTTCTGCGCTTTGCAGGAAGCCTTCAGCCGCCTGGTATTTAATCTGGTAGTATTCGGCGGGAGGCACCTCAATCCACGGATCGGCATATTTCAAACCCACGATTACGATCTGACTGCAGCCTGCCGGGGCAAAACTTGGATCCAGCAGGTTATAACAAGTGAGCAAAAGCATGTCATCGCTGGTATCCAGCGTCTTAAACCGCTCGTAGCCACCGTTCATGTCTGCACTGGTAAGAATGAAATTGGTGGCTTCATTGATTCCGACTTCCTCAGGGGAGCAATCCAAACCGATATAAAGCGTCAGCGAGGAAGGTCCGACTGTACTGCCGGCCATCTTTTGGATCTCCTGGTCTGCCGCCGGGGATGGTTCCATAAGGTCAACATACGTTTCCACACTGGAGGCATTGGAAACGACATATTTACAGTCGATTACATCACCATCTTCAGTGGCAACTCCCTTGACATGTCCGTTCTCGACCAGGATTCGCTGGGCGGCACAGTTGAATCTCACTTCTCCGCCATGGTTTAGGAATTGATCTAGAATCGCATTAGATAAAGCCTGCGATCCGCCTTTTAAATGAAATGGTTTGAACTCCAAATAGCCAAACATCAGGGCCGCGAAATCCGAGAAAGTCAGTTGGTTCGGTCCCAGGCCGACGTAACACCAATACACTGATATGGCAGCCTGGAGCAGCGGATCGGTAAAGAACTCATCCATGACTTCCTGCGTTGATTTAAGACTGTATTTGAAATAGAGCGGATATTTCTCCTTGCTGACCTCGGGATCCTTCATAAAGAAGGCCCTGATGATTTCATGAAAGAACTTGTAGACCAGATCGAAGAATTCAGCGATCGCCTGGCTATCCTGCGGGAAACTTTCCTGCAAGGTGGCAATCATTTTTTCCCGATCGCTGCTTAAAATCAGATCCAGTTCTCCGGGCAGGACGACCCGGTAAAGATTCTCCATGGCAACCCAATCCAATTGATCCACCACTCCCAGTCCGTCCAGAAACATTCTTAACGGGCCCGGTTTATCTTTTGTTCCAAATCCGCTCAGTTGGTGCAGAGCCACCTCAAATTCAAACCGGCCGCGCATAAAACTGGTGGCACATCCTCCCGGAACATTATGTCGTTCCAGCATCAATACTTTCATTCCTTTTTGGGCAAGGCTGGCAGCTGCAGTTAAGCCTCCGTTGCCAGCACCGATTACTACAACATCATATTCGGACATAAACACCCCCCTTTCATATAGAACCAATGTGGTCATCAGTCAGGTCAGCCAACTTCACCACCGATCAAAAGAACGATCAGAATCTTTCCAGATTCTTTCTCAGGATGGCTTCCGCATCTTTTACCATACCATCCATTAATTCCTGGCAAGAGAGAACATCCTGGATCAGGCCGATCGACTGCCCGACCATGAAAGCCGCACCATTTACATCGCCGGTATTCCAGGCCTCTTTGACCCGTTGCCCGGTAATCAGCGGGAAGATCCGTCCCAGGTCTTTGCCTTCCGCTTCAATATCCAACACCTGTTGGGTCAGTTCATTTTTCAGCGCCCGGCCTTGCAGATTGAGGGTTTTGCAAATCAAAGTGGTATCCTGTTCCTGACGGTTGATGATTTCCTGCTTGATATTCTCATGGACGATGCATTCTTTGGTGTTGATAAAACGGGTCGCCATCATCACGCCTTCCGCGCCTAAGGCCAAGGCTGCCGCCAGTCCTCGACCGTCAGCGATGCCACCGGTGGTCACGACCGGGATTTTGACCGATTCAGCAATGCGCGGCGTCAGCACCATGGTGGTTACATCGTCGTTGAGCGGATGGCCGCCCTCTTCTATGCCGGCCGCAAAGATGCCATCATAACCAAGTTTTTCGATATTCAGCGCATGCCTTAAAGAACCGACCTTGTGGAATATTTTAATCCCAGCCTCATGCACCTGATCCAGATAACGTTTGGCAGGCGCACCCGATACTTCAATGGCGGCTACTTTTTCTTCACAGCAGACCCGGAAATAATCATCATAGGTTTCCTGGGTGATACGAAAAGACGGCAGCAAGGTAACGTTTACGCCAAATGGTTTATCTGTCAGGGCTTTGGTCTGTTTCAGGGCAGCCCGCAGTTCTTCCCCGGTATCATAGTTGCCCGCAGTGATATTGCCGAGCCCGCCGGCATTGGAAATGGCCGCACACAGATCAGGCTTGCACAGCCACAGCATACCTCCGCAAATGATTGGATGTTTTATCCCTAACATTTCAGTAATCCTGGTTTTCATTTTTCATCATCCTTTCTCTCAAGCCTTTTTGAAATAGAGTATACTTATTTTCGCAGTTTATACTCACTCCCTCCTGTAACCAAACAGCTTGATGGCCATTTCCTTTTACGTTCATATCAAAACGGTTAGTCTATTGGCTCGTTTCATTCTCCAATTGATATAAAAGCTTTTCATACCAACTGATCTGAAAATCATAAAAATCTTTTCCCCAGCGCAACGTATCATATTGGAACTTGTCCGCCCAACTTCCTTCAGTGGCCTCTATTTCATCCAGTTCCAATTTAAAAGCCTTTAACTGCTCAATGTGCGCAGCGGTAATGGAAAGTACCTTTTCCCGGGGCAGTTGGCGATAAAAAAACAGCCGCAGCAACATATCATTTTTGATGACAATCGGTTTGGGGGGCTCCTCCAGCCAAGCCATAAACTCCTTGTGTCCCTCGGCTGTCAAGGCATAGATTTTTTTAAAGCGGCCATTTTCCACAGCTTCTTCCGCCACCACCAGTCCGGCTTCCTCCATCTTTTTCAGGGTCGGATAAATACTGCCGTAGCTGGCATTGTAAAACAGGGAAGTGCTGATACTAATCAGCCGCTTGATGTCATATCCGCTCATGGGCTCAATACTCAAACAGCCTAGAATGATATAATCAACCGTGAAATAATTGTTCATAGTTTTATTCTCCATATATCACTTTGATATATTTATTTTATTTCTATTTAGTTTATTCTGTCAATACTGTTCCTTTGTAAAAATAAGAACAAGGAAGCGCCGCTCTCAGGCGAACAATACTCCGCCTATGAGGATGAAGAAAAGGCCTGCTTTGCTAATCAGCATGAGCAGGCCTTAACCTTTTATTTCATTCGTTTAAAAAATTCCTTTAGTTTTTCCGCCAGTTCGCGGCGAATGGAAGCCGCCGCAATTTTTTTATTGGCCATGGACAGATCAGGAAAAACGCCTTCTTTGTTTTTGCGCACCTGCACTACTTCGTCAAAGATCAACTTATCGTCTTTTTCTATCGTTACGTGGGTTTCATAATCTTTGGTGCCCTGCAGCTTATGCCCCTTTAGTGGAGTCGTTTTAAGAATTTCAAAATGATATTTGAGCACAAAAACTCCCCCCAAGTGTTATGTTTTTACTGGATCATTCGGTATGCAAACGCTCTGTCCGGTCAACCCAATACAATGCTTTTTCTTTTCACAAATAGAAAAATGTGCTGGCCATAATCAGGTAAGACGCTACATCACTATGATAGTGTTAGGATCCTCTCCAACGTTTCCTCCGTCTATGTGGACGAGCGCTATCACATTGACCAGCGCTCCGTCATGAGCTTAGAAAAACACTACCTCGCCGCTGTTTTGCAGATACTTGGCCAACACGATCTCTAAGTGACCATGGGCGACCATTTCTTCAATAATCGGACTCTGCTTGACAATCGCCAGCATCGCCCACAGGTTTTCTTCACAAGCCTTTTCGTAAAGATCATCTCCACTGGCACCGGCGGCCTTGGCCTTTTCCACGGAGGGCTTGATCATATCTACAATCGCTCCAATGGAACCTGGGGCTTCTCCCCCATCAACCGTCGCCTTGACCGCTCCGCAGTTGTCGTGACCGAGAATGACCAGCAAAGGAGTATGCAAATGCTCGACTCCGTATTCAATGCTGCCAAGCTCAATCGCAGAAACTACATTGCCGGCCACTCTGATGACAAAAATATCACCCAATGCCTGATCAAAAATGACCTCCGGAGGAATTCTGGAATCGGAACAACCCAATATGACAGCAAAAGGGGTTTGTCCCTTGGTAAGCAGTTCCTGCCGGCGCTGACTGCAGCAGTCTTTGGACTGCAGATTGCTGCGGAATCTTTCATTGCCTTCTTTGAGTCGTTGCAGCGCCTGCTGTGCGTTTATATGATCCAAACTCATGTAAGA
>DAOTHZ010000013.1:33961-35231 GCA_035447945.1 Syntrophomonas sp. | reverse complement strand
TTTGCTGCACAAGCCGGGTTCTGCAAAAATACTACAGTTAAAAAAGGGAATCATCATTAACAAGTCTTATGATAGAATAGTATTTACGAGTCAGTGGCAAGAGACCGGGAGTTTCTGTATAGAGGTTGGGATTCCCGGGCAGGTTGTCTTGCCCAATGGGAACAGATATCATTTTGCGCTGCAAACGAGCGCGGGGTTCAAAGCAGCACCGGGTGATATTTGTCTGGACTATGACAAACTTTCTTTGCCATTGGTGCTTCGCTCCCGTCGCCCCGGAGATATGATCGTACTGACCGGATCTGCCGGGCATAAAAAACTTAAAAAGTATTTGAACGAGCAGAGAATTCCAGTCCGGGAAAGAAATCAGATTGCCATCCTTGCCTCCCGGGGCGGAGAAATATATGCGATGCCAGGGTTATATTTCTGTCCAACAATGGCGGTAAACCAACAAAGCAAAAACATACTGCTGATCAGCGCTGAAGAAGGCGGCAGCCCGATTTGAAAAGCAGATAACCATATGATAAAATATTTTGATTCAGAATATTAATTCGTCTAGAAAATTCCATATAACAGAAATGTTTGTGAGAAACCGGGGAGGTAATTAATTGGACAAGGCTCTAAAAAACATAGCGATATATACATTGATCGTATTGCTGGCATTATTTGCAATCAAAATGACCTCCACCCCGCAAACCGAGGTTCGGGAATTGACGTATTCACAATTCTACAGCCAGGTTGAAGCAGGTCAAGTAAAGAATGCTGATATCGTGATTGATGATCTGGTGTACAAGATTTCGGCAACCTTGAAAAATGGGGACAAGGTGACAACCGTAGCTACCAAGGAAAGCAACATCGATAAAATCATGCAGGAAAAAGGCGTACAGGTTAAAGCCCAACCCGTACCGCCGGCACCCTGGTGGACGACGTTGCTCAGTACACTCTTTCCCATTGTGATTCTGATCGTCTTCCTGTTGTTTATCATGAACCAAACCCAGGGGGGCGGAGGCAAGGTCATGCAGTTTGGTAAGAGCAAGGCGCGTATGATGTCGGGGGAACAGGTCAAAACCACTTTCGCTGATGTCGCCGGTGCAGAGGAAGCCAAAGAGGAAATGGCCGAAGTAGTTGAGTTTCTGAAGAATCCCGAGAAGTTTATTAAAATCGGAGCCAAGATCCCCCGGGGGGTTTTATTGTTCGGCGCTCCCGGTACCGGCAAAACCCTGATGGCCAAGGCGGTTGCCGGGGAAGCCGGCGTACCCTTCTTTTCCATCAG
>DAOTHZ010000013.1:0-33861 GCA_035447945.1 Syntrophomonas sp. | reverse complement strand
ATGGCTTCCACCAATCGACCGGATATTCTTGATCCGGCTTTGTTAAGACCAGGACGCTTTGATCGGCATATCCTGATTGATCGTCCTGATGTCAAAGGCCGCGAAGCCATCCTGAAAGTCCATGTCAAGGATAAACCACTGGATGAAAATGTGAATCTTGAAATACTGGCCAAACGCACGCCTGGTTTTACCGGGGCGGATTTGGCCAATCTGGTCAATGAGGCAGCCCTGTTGTCGGCCCGGCGTGACAAAGATTCGGTAGGAATGGAAGAATTGGAGGAATCCATCGAGCGCGTGATTGCCGGTCCGGAGAAGAAGACCCGCGTCATTTCCGAAAAAGAAAAGAAACTGGTGGCTTATCACGAAGCGGGCCATGCCTTGGTTTCATTTTTCTTGCCGCATACCGACAAACTGCATAAAATATCGATCATACCCCGCGGACGGGCCGGGGGGTATACCCTGCTTTTGCCAGAGGAAGACCGTAATTATATCACCAAATCATATATGCTTGATGAGGTGACCACATTGTTGGGCGGTCGGGTCGCAGAAGCGCTGGTTCTAAATGATATCAGCACCGGCGCTCAAAATGATTTGGAAAGAGCCAGCAGCATTGTTCGCAAAATGATCACCGAATATGGAATGAGCGAAGATTTGGGACCGTTAACCTTTGGACACCGGAGTGAAGAAGTGTTTTTAGGCCGTGACATTTCCCGGGATCGCAATTATTCGGATGCGATTGCTTATGCCATTGACAAAGAAGCGTCTCATTATATGGACACCAGCTACAACAAGGCAGAAAAGATTTTGCGTGACAATATCGATAAATTGCACCATATCGCTGCGCGTTTGATCGAGGCGGAAACGATTGACTCGGATGAATTTGAACGGATTATGAACGACGAACAGCAACAAACAGAGTCGGCGCCCGCAACTGAGGAAACGCTCCCATAAAATATGCCTTGTACAGCAGGATTTATCGCTTCTTTGTTTAATATATACGTAAGCCGGTTGATAAAATAATTCACGGGGTGACGATGGTGAAGCGGATAGAGTTGCTTTTACAGGATGAACAATACGTTGACTATATGAAACGCAATAAAGATGATGAGAATGTGACCGCATACTGTCAGCATGGTCTGCAGCATCATATTGATGTTGCCCGGATTGCTTATATATTGGTCTTGGAGCATAACGATCTCAATTATTTTGTAAGAGAGAGCGGGGTAAGCGGAAAACTGGCCGCCAAGGAATGTATCTATGCGGGTGGCTTGTTGCATGATATCGGCAAATGGAAAGAATACCGGGAAGGAGTCGACCATGCTTCTTTCGGTGCAAAACTGGCACGTGAGATATTACCGCGTGCCTTTTTTAATGCCAATGAAACCAGCCTCATTTGCCGCGCGATATATGAACATCGCAACATCAGCCGGGACATGAGTTTTCTGGGTGAAAGGATCCATCGGGCTGACAATTTGTCCCGGGTCTGCAGTCAGTGTGAAGAACGCAACACCTGTCCAAAACGGGGTAACAAGGAGTTCAGTGTTACCACGTTTGCCTACTAATGTTGAGGTGAGATATTGGTCCATCATGCAGTATTAATTGAAAACCGGGCAGAAGCGAAGCAATATCTGGAAGAGATTGGCGTGAGTTCTCCAGGTATTGCTTACATGGTCGACAAGGCGGTGTTCCGATGCATCAAACTAAAGCATATTTCCCACCGGGCGGCCAATATTTTAAAGCAGGAAATGTTGGCCAAGGGCGGCGAAGCAGCGGTTACCCGGGATGCAGCCGGGGGCGAAAAAGGTTTTGGCGATGTGCTGTTGCTGGGGACCTTGAAACACTATACACTTCTGTTGGAAAAACTCAAACAACAACCCTTTGGCCTGCGGACAGTGGCGGCAGAGATAGAAAATATACTGCAAACCATGGAAGCGCCGCTCAGCGATTTGGCTTTGGCACAGGGAAAAAATTTGGCATTGGGCAGCAAGACGGTCATCATGGGAATCCTTAATATTACACCGGATTCTTTTAGTGACGGAGGGCGGTTTTTGGAGCCTGACAAGGCTTATGCCCGGGCTTCGACGATGCAAGCCGAAGGTGCTGACATCATTGACATCGGCGGAGCATCATCACGTCCAGATTCCATCATGGTCAGTGAGGCAGAAGAGCTGGCGCGCGTGATTCCGCTGGTAAAGAAACTGGTTGATGCCGGCATGCTCGTTTCTGTGGATACTTTTCGGGCGGAAGTTGCCCGGCAATCATTGGAGAATGGGGCCCACTTAATAAATGATATCGGCAGTCTGCAAATGGATTCAGAACTTTTGGATGTTTTGATCAAGTGGCAGGCGCCGGTTGTTTTGATGCACAATCGACTGCAATTGAGAAGACATGAACCGTATGTCAATTTAATTGACGATATTGCTGCAGAACTGGCGCAATCTGCCGGGCAGGCGGAAGAAGCCGGTTTGGGACCGGGAAAGATTATTCTTGATCCGGGCTTGGGTTTTGGCAAATCGCCGGCCCAAAACCGCCTGATCATTAAAAGACTCGGAGATTTCAAGAGTTTGGGCTGGCCTTTGTTGATCGGTGCTTCCCGCAAATCATTTATTGGAAAAACACTCGGTTTGGAAGTGGAAGAAAGGCTGGAAGGAAGTCTGGCTGTGATGGCTGCCGCGATTATGAACGGTGCAGACATTGTACGGGTTCATGATGTGCAGGAGAGCTGCCGGATGGCACGGATGCTGGATGCAATAAGGAGCGAACATGGATAAGATCATGGCGCGGGGCATGACTTTTAAAGGTTGCCACGGGGTATTGGACTTTGAAAAGACACAGCCGCAGACGTTTAAGGTGGATGCAGATTTGTTTTTGGATACCAGGCTGGCCGGTCATCGTGATGATATAAGTCATACCGTGTCTTATGCCGACGTTTTCGCTCTGGTTAAAAATATTGTAGAAAAAGAAAGTTATCAATTGTTGGAAGCAATGGCGGAAAAGATTGCCGCGGCTGTGCTGGAGCAGTTTCCCGTTGAGGGCGTAGAAATTACTGTTTACAAGCCGGAGGCTCCGGTGGAGGGAGAGTTTGATTATTTTGGGGTTTCGATTGCCAGATCCCGAAATTAACTCTTGCAGAGGGAAAACCTATATGCTAATTTAGAGGGTGAACACTGTTTGAATGGGAAAGTATTTCTTGGCCTCGGTTCCAATCTGGGAAACAAGGCAGTCAATCTGGCGCAGGCGGTTGAGTTGCTGGCCCATCATGACAAGATCAAGGTGACTCGCCAGTCGTCTTTATATATAACCGCACCATGGGGAAAGACCGACCAGGATGAATTTTTGAATCAGGTCGTTGAAATAGATACGGAATTGACTCCGCTGGAGTTGCTGGATGTTGTTCAACAAATTGAAATTAAATTGGGACGCCTCAGGAACGAAAAATGGGGTCCCCGGGTAATAGATCTGGATATCCTTTTATTTGGAGAGGAAACCATTGCTTTACCGGAGCTGGTGGTTCCTCATCCGCACATGTATGCTCGTTTGTTTGTTTTAGTCCCGTTGCAGGAAATCGCACCGTTGCTGGTATTTCCGGATGGCAAAGGGATCGGGGAGGTGTTGGCCAGGGCAGCACAGCTGGAGGATGCGAGCCAAAGCATCAGAAGAACGGAAATAATTATATAGGGAGTCTCCCGCCAGTACTCCTGAATAAGAAGCCTGGATCCTTGACGGACCAGGACGGAATACGCAAAACAGGCCAGTGCTTTTGTGTGCCTGTTTTCTGAGGGGGTTTCATTAGATGTTGAGAAAAAAGATCGGTATTATTGGGGCGGGGGTTGTTGGAACGGCCATCGGTGTGGTTTTGCATGACAAGGGCTATGAGATTACAGGGGCATTCGACATTAAACCTGAATCTACAGAGCTGCTGGCAAAACGGACCGGTTGTACGGTTGCGGCAAACCCGGAAGACGTTGCTCGCGCAGCTGATTTACTTTTTATTACTCCGTGTGACAGTGCCATTCAGAAGGTTGTGGATACGCTGGCTGATCGCAGGGCCATTCATAGCGGACACACCCTGGTTCACATGAGTGGGGCACAATCCTCGGAGATATTGGACCGGGCCAAAGAGTTTGGGGCACGGGTTCTTTCCGTGCATCCCATTCAGTCTTTTGCCAGCCCGGATATGGCGATTAAGAATCTTCCCGGGTCTGTCTTTAGCATCGAAGGGGACAGGCAGGCTTTTGATGTGGCTGTCTGTATTGTGGAAACGCTGGGAGGAGAATATTTCTTTATCGACCGCAAGGCCAAGCCTTTATATCATGCCGGTGCCTGTGTGGTATCCAATTATCTGGTAACAATAATTGATTTTGGGGTTAAACTGCTGGAATCAACCGGTATTCCCAAAAGCATGGCTACCCGTGCTTTGCTGCCCTTAATTAACGGAACACTGCACAATGTAGAAAATATAGGTATTCCCAAATCCCTGACCGGGCCAATCGCCCGGGGTGATCTATCAACAATAAACAAACATTTGGATTGCCTTGAAAAAATGGCACCCGAATTAACCAAGCTCTACGGATGGTTGGGCTATTATACTGCGCAAATTGCCCTGGAAAAAGGCAGTATCGACAAAGAGGCCATGGAAAAGTTTCAGACCGTATTTATGCAAGAGCTGGCTCGAATCAGCTCAGTCAGTAAGGAGGTGCGCCAGTGAGCAAAGTAACAATAGCAACGATTAAAGATAAAAAAGCAAAAAACGAAAGTATTACGATGCTTACGTCCTATGATTATTCAATGGCAGCCATGGTGGATGAAGCGGGCATAGACATGATTCTGGTAGGGGATTCATTGGGCATGGTGCAGCTTGGATACGAGAATACCCTGGCGGTCAGTATGGATGACATGGTGCACCATACTGCGGCCGTCGTCAGAGGAACAAAAAATGCCTTGGTGGTAGCTGACATGCCGTTTTTGTCCTACCATATTTCACGGGAAGAAGCAGTGCGCAATGCCGGACGGCTCATTCAGGAAGGCGGCGCTCAGGCAGTCAAGTTGGAAGGCGGACTGGAACGGGTTGACTTCACCAAAGCCATTTTGGATGCGCAAATTCCAGTCATGGCACATATTGGCTTGACCCCTCAATCAGTCAATGCTTTTGGCGGTTTTAAAGTACAAGGCAAAGATCTCGAATCAGCCCAGAACTTGATTGCGGCGGCCAAAGCCTATGAAGAGGCCGGGGCTTTTTCCGTCGTCTTGGAATGTGTACCCACCCTGCTTGCCAAAAAAATCACCGAGTCAGTTTCGATTCCTACCATAGGCATTGGTGCCGGTGCATATTGTGACGGACAAGTTCTGGTGGTCAACGACATGCTGGGCATGTTCAAAGGACATATTCCCAAGTTTGTTAAAAAGTTTGCCAATCTGGAACCGCTGATCAAGGAAGCCTTGCAGGCCTACAAGCAGGAAGTGGAAGCGGGTACTTTTCCAGGGGAAGAACACGGTTTTACCATTAAGGAAGATGTTCTGGAAAGATTGTATTAGGTTTGCGCTCCGGGACGGCCGACAGGCCTTCCTGGGGATTAAAAATCCAACAGCGACGAGGGATCATGATGCTGGTTTTTAATGAGATCAAAGAAATGCAAAGCTGGTGCCTGGAATTTAAGCGTCAAGGCAGAAAGATCGGGCTGGTACCCACCATGGGATATCTCCACGAGGGCCATTTGTCTTTGGTAAAAGAAGCGGGACGACAATGTGATATCGTGGTTGTTTCGATCTTTGTAAACCCTACCCAGTTTGGGCCCAATGAGGATTTTGACAGTTATCCGCGGGACATCGAGAGTGACCGGCAAAAGCTGGCCCAGGAAAAAGTGGATGCCATTTTTGCTCCATCAGCGCGGGAAATGTATCACGAAGGTTACAACAGCTGGGTGGAATTAAAAGGAGAGATTACCTCAAAACTCTGCGGAGCTTCCAGAGAAGGCCATTTCAGAGGGGTCACGACGGTGGTCGGCAAGCTTTTCAATATCTGCCAGCCGGACAAGGCATTCTTTGGTCAAAAGGATGCGCAGCAGGCCATGATTATTGAAAAGATGGTACAGGAATTGAATTTTCCCCTTGCCATTGTGCGGGTGCCCATCGTACGGGAAGCGGATGGTCTGGCCTTGAGTTCCCGGAATGTATATCTGGACGATGAGCAGCGCCGGCAAGCCCTGGTGTTGAGCCGTTCGCTGCAAAAGGCCCGGCAGTTGGCGGAAAATGGAGAACATAATGTTGCCCGCCTCAAGCAGGAAATCAGAAAAATGATCGAGGCCGCCCCCCAGGCCAGGATCGATTATGTGGAGATTTATGCTGCAGACGATTTGGGGGATGTAGAGGAAATCAATGGCCGGGTGCTGATCGCCCTGGCTGTAAAGTTTGGCAATACCAGATTGATAGACAATCTTATCGTGGAGGTGTAAAAAGTGCTCCGGTATATGTTGAAGTCCAAAATTCATCGTGCAGTAGTTACGGATGCCAATCTCAACTATGTAGGCAGCATTACCCTGGATCGGGATCTCATGGATGCGGCCAATATTATTGAGAATGAGAAAGTGACCATTGTCAACAATAACAATGGGGAACGTTTTGAGACGTATGTCATCGAGGGTGAAAGAGGCTCAAAAACCGTTTGTCTGAATGGTGCAGCAGCCCGCAAGGTACAGCGTGGTGATGTGGTTATTATTCTTACCTATACCATCCTGAGTGATGAGGAATGCCAAGGCTTTAAGCCGGTGCTGGTTTATGTGAATGAGCACAACGAGGTGCAAAAAATCAGCCCGGGCGGCATGGCGTAGGAGGATGCCATTTTCATGGCCAACGACATAATAGATTATATAATGCGGCGCAAGCAAGAGCTGAATGCCGTTATCATGGCACATTATTATCAAAATCCTGAAATTCAGGATATCGCAGATTTTGTGGGCGATTCTCTGCAGCTGGCTCAGCAGGCCAGTGCAACCTCAGCGCAAGTGATTGTCAGCTGCGGGGTCAATTTTATGGCCGAAAGCGCCAAAATTTTAAATCCCGATAAAATGGTACTGTTGCCTGCCCAGGCGGGATGCCCGATGGCAGACATGGTTACACCGGAAGCACTGCGAGAGATGAAACGCCAGCATCCCCAGGCGGTCGTGGTTGCGTATGTCAATACCTCGGCGGCGGTCAAGGCGGAAAGTGATATTTGCTGCACTTCATCCAATGCGCTGGCGGTGGTAAATTCCATTCCCCGGGAAAAGGAAATCATTTTTATTCCTGACCGCAATCTGGGCCGATATGTAGCTGCACAGACCGGACGGGAGATGATTTTCTGGCCAGGCTACTGTCCGGTTCATGACATTGTCAGTGCCGGTCATGTGAAGGAACAGATGAGCCTGCATCCGCAAGCCAAGGTCGTTGTTCATCCCGAATGTCCGCCGGAAGTGATTGCCTTGGCTGATGCAGTGCGCTCCACTGCGGGAATACTGCAATATGTTCAGGCCAGTGCAGAAAAGGAGTTTATTATCGGGACCGAGGAGGGCTTCCTGCACAGCCTGCGCAAGGCTTGTCCGGACAAAACTTTTTATCTGGCCCGCAGTCATTTTGTCTGTCAGGATATGAAAATGATCAGCCTGTCAGCGTTGGCGCTTTCCCTGGAGAAATTGCAGGAACAGATCGAAGTAACAGAAAATGTGCGCATAAAAGCCTTCCGATCCCTGCAAAACATGCTGGAAATCAAATAGAATAAAGGGTTCGATATGAGAATTACAAGATATACCTGGAAACTGCAGCCGGACACAACGATTATGCATACAGATTTTTTGATCATTGGCGGCGGTATTGCCGGATTATTTACGGCTCTCAAGGCTTCCGCCTTTGGCGAGGTCGTGGTACTGACCAAAAAGACGATTAAGGATTCAAATACCGGGTTGGCTCAGGGGGGAATCGCTGCCGCCGTGCACGAGGAGGATTCTCCCTTTTTGCATTTGGAGGATACTTTGGAAGCCGGCGCAGGGATTTGCGACATTGAAGCCGTCGATGTGCTGGTCCGGGAAGGCCCGGAGCGGGTCAGGGAATTGATTGCTGCCGGTGCCAGCTTTGATATGAAAGATGGAAGTATATCCCTGACCAGGGAAGGGGCCCACAGCAAGGCCCGTATTTTACATTCCGCGGATACCACCGGAGAGACGATTCGTGCGGCCCTGGTAAAGAACTGCGAAGCCGACCAGCGGATCAGAATTTTTGAATATCAGTTTCTGATTGATTTATTGGGAAGCGAAGAGAAAGAATGCCAGGGAGCTCTGGTCTATGACAAGCAAAACGGCCGACAGATTTTATATATTGCCCGGGCAGTGATCATCGCCACCGGCGGAGCCGGGCAGCTTTACCGCTATACCACCAACCCTGATGTGGCTACCGCAGATGGTATGGCGGCTGCTTATCGGGCCGGTTGTGAGCTCAGTGATTTGGAATTCATTCAGTTTCATCCCACCGTTTTGTTTAGTCATGACACGCAGCGATTTTTAATTTCCGAAGCCGTTCGCGGGGAAGGCGGATTGCTCTATAATACCAACGGGGAAAGATTTATGAACAAATATCATTCCCTGTTGGAATTGGCTCCGCGGGATGTCGTATCGCGGGCGATTTTAAATGAGATGGTGCTCACCGGCAGTGAATATGTATTTCTGGATATGTCGATCATACCTGGAGTAAAGGAGCGTTTTCCCAACATTTATCGCACTTGCCTGCTGCACGGGATTGACCTGGAAAAAGATAAAGTGCCGGTATCTCCGGCAGCCCATTATACCATGGGAGGCATTAAAACCAACACTTACGGGGAAACCGGAGTGAACGGACTTTATGCCTGCGGCGAAGCGGCTTGTACCGGTGTGCATGGTGCCAATCGGCTGGCCAGCAACTCCCTGCTGGAAGGGATTGTGTTTGGCCAGCGCATTGTCGAGCGGGCAGGAGAAATCATGTATCGGCGTCAGGTCAAAGCGGAAGAACTTTGCCGAAGTTTTGCAGCGGGTGGAGTCTATGCCCCTTTGCATCCGCAAATCGGACCCGTTGAAATCAGACAACGATTGCAGGATGTGATGTGGGAAAAAGTCGGTATCATTCGGAATGAAGAAGCTCTTAAAGCGGCCAACCAGGAGATCGAATACCTTTATAACCATCTGGCCCGGGGGGATGACAACCTGGCTTTTATTGAAATGGTCAATATGCTGACGGTTGCCCATGTCGTCGTACAAGCTGCCCTGTGGCGCAGAGAAAGCCGGGGGGGGCATTTTCGCTCTGATTTTCCGCAGCGTGATGATGTACGCTGGCTGAAACATACCAGCTTTGTCAATTGCTAATGATACATACTGCGCAAGTATTGTAAGCAGATGAATAATTAAGGCCAGGAGCAGGAGGAAATCGAATGGATTATCCGGGATTAAATGAATTGATCAGCAGGAGTCTGGCAGAGGATATGGGATACGGTGATATAACCACAATGAGTGTGGTACCGCAAGAGCAATCCAGCGAAGGCTTTTTGATTGCCAAAGCGGATGGGATTATTGCCGGACTGGGCGTAGCCCGGGCGGTTTTTGCCCAGCTTGATCCGGAAGCTGATTTCACCTGTTTCCTGGAAGATGGTTGTCCGGTCAGTGCCGGTTCCATCATTGCCAAAGTAAGGGGCCGGAGCAGGGCTTTGCTGAGCGCCGAGCGGACTGCCCTGAACTTCTTGCAGCGATTGTCCGGTATTGCCACCCAGACCCATTACCTGACACAACTGATCAAAGACTATCCGGCCCAGCTGCTGGATACCCGCAAAACGACGCCTGGATTGCGGATATTGGAAAAGTATGCAGTCGCTGCCGGCGGTGGCTGCAATCATCGCTTTGGCCTTTATGACGGCGTGATGATTAAAGACAATCATATCATTGCCGCCGGAGGCATTGCCCAGGCGGTTGTCATGGCTCGCGCCAAGGTTCCGCATACGCTGAAGATCGAGGTCGAAGTGGAAAATCTGGTCCAGTTGCAGGAAGCCCTGGAAGCCGGCGCTGACATCATCATGCTGGACAATATGCCTCCGGCAATGATGAAGGAGGCGGTGACGCTGGTAGCCGGCCGGGCTTTGCTGGAAGCTTCGGGAGGCATTAAAGCAGCCAACCTGGCAGAAATCGCCCAAACCGGCGTGGATTTTATTTCCATGGGTGCGCTTACCCATTCCGCTGTCAGTCTGGATATCAGCTTTGATTTGCATCAACTGTAAAAAGCACAACCTTGCACCAATTTGTGAATAAATAGATCTTATGTGGAGGCAAAAGTATGATTTTAGTATTTGACGTCGGCAATACCAATATGGTAGTCGGAGTATTCGATCAGGAAAAAATGGTTGACCATTGGCGCATCCGCACTGATACCCAGCGTACGGCAGATGAATACGGGATCATCATTCACGGGCTGTTTCTTTATCAAAATTTGCAGGCAGAAAAAATAAAGGCAGCCATTATATCTTCGGTGGTTCCCAGTTTGAATATGGAACTGGAATGGATGTGCCAGCGCTATTTCGGCTGCAAGCCGCTACTGGTGGGTCCGGGGACCAAGACCGGACTGGCCATTAAATATGACAATCCGCGCGAAGTAGGTGCTGACCGGGTCGTCAATGCGGTAGCCGCTTACCATAAATACAAAGGCCCCTTGATTATTGTGGATTTTGGGACTGCCACCACCTTTTGTGTGGTCAGTCAGGCGGGCGAGTATCTGGGCGGCGCCATTGCTCCGGGCATTAAAATTTCGACGGATGCCCTGGTTTCAAGAGCTTCCAAACTGCCCCGGGTGGAGCTGAGCATCCCCAAAAGCATGATTGGCAAGAATACGGTCATGAGCATGCAGGTCGGAATTATGTATGGTTTCGTCGGGCAGGTTGAAGGCATCATCAATCGCATGAAAAAAGAAATCGGCGGGGATGTACGGGTTATTGCCACGGGAGGATTGGCAGCGCTGATTGCTGGCGAAACAGATACCATTGATGAGGTGGACGAATTCCTTACCCTGGACGGTCTGCGTCTGCTGTATGAGTTAAATCATGGTTAAGGTGTGGTGATGTTGAAGATAGGCAGTGTAAAACTGGAAAACCGAGTGGTCGCCGCTCCTTTGGCCGGGATTACCGACCGGGCTTTCCGCACGATATTGCAATCAATGGGATGCGGACTGGTTTTTACTGAGATGGTCAGCGATATGGGTTTACTATATAACAGCAACAAGAGCCGTCAGATTGCAGAACCCGGTGAAGAAGAAGGGCCGGTGGCGGTACAGATATTCGGTTCCGACCCCGGGGCCATGGCGCAGGCAGCGCACATGGTTGAAAAGATGGGGGCTGACATCATTGATATCAATATAGGCTGTCCAACTCCCAAAATTGTTCGCAATGGGGAAGGGGCAGCCTTAATGTTGGAACCGGAACTGAGCCGAAAGATCATCCGCAGCGTGGTGACAGCCGTCCAAGTGCCGGTTACTGTAAAAATGCGCAAAGGTTGGGATGATGAGCGCTGCAATTATTTACAGATGGCAGATATTGCAGTGTCCGAAGGGGTTCGGGCCATTACCCTGCATCCGCGTACCCGCATGCAATTTTTCTCGGGACAGGCAGATTGGCAGGCCATTGCTGAGGTAAAACGTCACTCGACGGTGCCGGTCATCGGCAGCGGAGATATCAACAAAGCCGAGGATGCGGTACGGATGGTAGCGGAAACCGGTTGTGATGCGGTCATGATTGGCCGGGGCGCACTGGGTAATCCGTTTTTGATTCGTGAAACCATAGCCTTGTTGGAACACGGGCAAAAGATCCAGGCTCCCTCGCAGAAGGAAAAAATAACCCTGGCCATCCGCCATCTTGAGCTGGCGATTCACTACAAAGGCGAACATATCGCCGTGCGGGAAATGCGCAAACATATCTCCTGGTATACCAAAGGAATGCCTGCCGCGGCTCGTCTGCGCGACCAAATCAATCACACTGTCACCCGGCAGGAAATGATGAAGATCTTGGAAGGCCTTTTGGTATAGGAAACGAATCTTGTCGGCGCCGGCAACAACCGTCGCAGAATGTCAATGCTTTTCACCTTGCCGCGATCCCTTCATTTGCTTGTTTTGTAACGCAAAGGATGATAAAATAGCCCTGTACACAAAACTGTACACAAAAACGGTGTTCGAGGAGCCATCATGGAATTTATTCGTATCCAGGACAAAATCATCAGCTGGCAAAAGATCGAAACTTCCCTGAAAAAAGTTTTACAGATGAGAGCGCGCGGTTTTTCCCAGCAGGAGGTGGCGGAGCGACTCAAGATTGACCGTACTTTTATTTCCCGTCTGGAAACCCTGGGAGAACTGCGTAAAGGACAGAGCATCGCCTGCATCGGATTCCCGCTCAGCAACAAGGAAGAGATTCTGGCCATCCTGGAAAAAGAAGGCGTTGAATATATCATGCTGATGACGGAACAGGAAAGACAGGATTTTATAAACCATCGATCCGGCAAAGAACTGCTGAATGTTATCATGGATTTAATTGCTGATGTACGCCAATATGATGTGGTTGTCTGTATTGGTTCAGATGAAAGGATCAGGCTGATGGAGGGAGTCCTCAACGGACAGATCATTTCGATTGCAATCGGGACTTCTCCGATTACGGAAGACAAATGGCTGGATCCGGCCATCATCAAAGAAGTATTAAGATCCATCCGTGCAGCCAGATGAATTTGATGGAGGTTTTTGTATGAAACATGTTGTCAGTGTCAGTCTGGGATCATCAAAACGTGACCATGCCTTTGAAACAGATTTCATGGGAGAGAAGTTCCGTATTGAGAGGATTGGTACAGATGGTGACTGGGATAAAGCGCTGCAATTGATTAGAGATTTGGACGGCAAAATTGATGCTTTCGGAATGGGCGGGATCGATCTGTACATCCAGATCGCGGGCAAGCGTTATGTCATCAAAGATGCGAAAAAACTCGTGGCAGCTGCCCGCAAGACCCCCATGGTCGACGGCAGCGGTTTGAAGAATACCTTGGAACGCAAATGCATTATCGATGTACAAAAGGAAGGGATTTATGATCTGCACGGCAAAAAAGTCCTGATGGTGTGCGGAGTTGATCGCTTTGGCATGGCGGAAGCCTTTGAAGAAGTCGGGGCTGATCTTACGCTGGGTGACTTTGTTTATACCCTGGGGATCCCCTTTCCGATCCATTCTCTGAAAACACTGCGCATTTTTGGCCGTATGGCAGCTCCGATCGTGGTCAACATGCCGTTTGACAAGCTGTACCCAACCGGTGAAAATCAGGATGTCATAATTCCCAAACACTCAAAATACTATTATAATGCAGAAGTGCTGGCCGGCGATTTTCTGTATATCAAACGTTATTTACCCGAAAAATTAAACGGCCAGTTGATTATCACCAATACGACGACTCATGAAGATATGGTGATGCTGAAGCAACGCGGCATCAGCAAAGTGATTACTACCACGCCGGATATGGGAGGACGTTCTTTCGGTACCAATGTAATTGAGGCATTGATGGTTACCTTGCTGAACAAACCAGTTGACCAGATTAGTCCGCAGGATTATTATGCCATGCTGAAGGAGCTTGATTTCAAACCCGGGGTGGTTGATTTGGAGACATTGCGTGCCTGAATTTGATTTTGCCATTTTGCATATGTTAAGTCGTAATCGCCGGGGTCTGACCGCCAAAAAAACTTTTTTGGACAGGTTGGCCCCGGTTCTGTTCTCTCCCCGGGTGGAGCATCTGATCCATTTTGGAGATCTGGGGTTCAAGGGATGCAATGTATTTTTGCCCTTGGGGCCGGAAAACTGGCAACAGCTGGAGTCTGCGCAGCGCGGCTGCATGTGGAAAAAATCAGAGGGAATTATGCAGGACTTCGCAGTTACCAGCCTGGCTGCAGACCACCGTCTGAGGTTTGCCTTGCAGCCCGGTGAAGCCCAATTTCCTTTATGGTTTGGAGATCATTTTGTAAAAGCCCTGGCAGCAGTCATGGTCAAATACATCCTGGAAAAAAGAGACGTCAAGCGACTGATCCTGGTGGGAGATATGGCAGCGTTGCTTCCGTTACTGGATCATCTGGGCAGCTGCGGCTTGCCGATTGCAGTGCAGAATCAGCATCCAAGCGGTGATGAAGCGATTGCCTGGCGTCTACTGTATGAGCGGGGATGGGCGATCAGCAACAGCTATATTTGTCCTGAAAAATGGCAAAAAGGTGACTTGATCGTGCTTTTCCAACCCGGTTTTCAACGTTTGGCAGTGACTTCACCGGAAGTTTTTTGGCTGGAACTGACCGATGAAGGCCGCCATCTGGCTCCCAGCCTGGAGAATGCCCTGGAACGGGCCGGCATGGAGGCAGGTTTGTCAATCCTGGCTCCGATTCTGGAAAGTATTCTGTACACCAAAGCAGGTATTTCATATGGGAATGTAGAATTACAAAACTTGCATTTTGCACCGGTCATCAAAACCGGTGCTGATTTAACTGTTCTCATCGAAGCCGGTGAGAAATTGGGCCTTTGGGAACCTTTTCGACAAGGTTATGGCGGAGGATTTCTTGACAACGCTATATGGGGTCATTATAATACCATAAAGGATTAAGGGTAAGGGTGAGGAAGATAACCCTTTATTATTTCCGGGAGCGAGCGGGGCTCGCTTTTAAAAATTTAATTGCAGCAATAATGATTTGGTTTGCTACAATATTTATGGTTAGGGAGCGATTAAATGGCCGAAAGAGAAGACAGAGAAATTATTTTGACCAAAGAGGGACTGGAAAAACTGGAGAATGAACTGGAAACCCTGAAATCTGTCCGGAGGGAAGAAGTAGCGGAACGGATTAAGCAGGCAATCGCTTTTGGTGACATATCAGAGAACTCTGAGTATGAAGATGCCAAGAACGAACAGGCTTTTATTGAGGGACGTATTCTGACTTTGGAAAAAACCTTGAAGAATGCCCGCTTGATGACTGCCGATGAAATACGTGACGATGTTGTTTCTCTGGGGACCAAAGTCACCCTGAAGGAAATGAAATCAGGACGTGAAGTCAATGTTACGCTGGTCGCGTCAGTCGAATCCAAGCTCAAGGATGGCAAGATCTCAGACGAATCCCCGGTTGGCAAAGCCATTATGGGCAAAGCGGTAGGGGCCAAGGTCGAAGTCGAAGCTCCGGCAGGTATCATTAAATACAAAATCATAAAAGTGAAGAGATAAAAAGGTGGTGCCAGGCACCAAACAATCTAACTTACATGCAAGCAAGTTAGATTGTTTGGTGCCTGGCACCTCAGATAGAGGTGGACAAATGTCGGAGCAAAACCAGCAGGAAATAGATCTGCACGAGTTAAAAAGAGTACGTCTGGAAAAACTGCAGGAACTTCGCGATATGGGGATCGATCCTTTCGGGAGCCGTTTTGAACGCGATACAAACTGCCAGACGATTATCGATGATTTTGCCGCTTTGGAAGGACAGAAAGTCACTGTAGCCGGACGGATCATGTCCAAGCGACGCCATGGCAAGGCAGGATTTTCCAATTTACAGGATCTGTCCGGCAACATTCAGCTATATTTCAAAAAGGATGATCTGGGCGAAGAACGCTACGAACTTTTTAAAAAGCTGGACATCGGAGACATATTGGGGATCAAGGGCTATGTCTTTCGCACCCAGAAGGGTGAAATCACCGTCCATGTTGAGGATATGACGTATCTGTCCAAATCACTTAATCCCTTACCGGAAAAATGGCATGGCCTGCGGGATGTGGAAATGCGTTATCGTCAGCGCTACGTCGATCTGATCGTCAATCCGGATGCGCGAGAGGTTTTCATCAAACGCAGCCGCATCGTGAAAGAGATGCGGAATTATCTTGATGCCCGGGGGTTTCTGGAAGTGGAGACGCCCATGATGCAGCCGATTGCCGGCGGAGCAGCAGCCCGTCCTTTTATTACCCACCACAATACGCTGGACATGAATCTGTATCTGCGCATTGCTCCCGAGCTTTACTTAAAACGCTTGATCGTGGGCGGGCTGGAAAAGGTCTACGAGATCAACCGCAGTTTCAGGAATGAAGGCATAGACACCCGCCATAACCCCGAGTTTACCATGTTGGAAATTTACCAGGCCTATGCAGACTATCAGGTCATGATGGAGTTGACCGAGAACATGGTGGCGGAGGTTCTGCAGCAGGTTAACGGCAGCATGCAGGTGGAGTTTGAGGGCGTTACCTTGGATTTTACACCTCCCTGGAATCGGATTACCATGCTGGATGCCATCAAAGAGTATGCCGGCGTAGATTTTACCGTTATTTCCGGCGATGACCAGGCCCGCACAGCTGCTGCCAGGCTGGGCTTGAAAGTTGATCATCGCAGTACCCGCGGAGAAATTATCAATGAAGTATTTGAGGAATACGTCGAGGAAAAACTCATTCAGCCGACCTTTGTTTACGGTCATCCGGTGGAAATTTCCCCGCTGGCCAAGCGCAATGCGCAGAATCCGGAATTTACTGATCGGTTTGAAGTGTTTGTCATGCAGCGGGAAATCGCCAATGCCTTTTCCGAACTGAATGATCCCATCGACCAGAAAAACCGTTTTCTAAAACAGGTGGAAAAAAGAGCCGGCGGGGATGCCGAGGCTCACATGATGGATGAGGATTATATCAATGCCCTGGAATACGGGATGCCTCCGGCTGGCGGGCTGGGCATCGGAATTGACCGGCTGGTCATGCTGATGACCGATTCATCCTCCATCCGGGATGTTATTCTGTTTCCCACTCTGCGGGCCCGGGAATAGGCAGCATTGGCTGACGGCAAAACGATGGGGGTATAGCCTTTATCATCCCTGGAATGATTGGTGAATAAATTAAGTAAAGGCCATGTTTCATGAAAAGAAACATGGCCTTGATTTTTGTTATTTCCGACCTTTATCGCAGTAACTCATCCTTTGCCGCAAGAATAAATCTATTGATAACGGGCCAGTCCCTGCTTGACTGTGTCGAGAACAGCCTCGGTTTCATCGATCCGGTAGATGCGGGCCGGCTGTTGGTTGCTGTCCAAATCCGTAGAACTGAAGAATAT
Organism: Syntrophomonas sp.; assembly: GCA_035447945.1. Classification (GTDB taxonomy): domain Bacteria; phylum Bacillota; class Syntrophomonadia; order Syntrophomonadales; family Syntrophomonadaceae; genus Syntrophomonas_B. Next base: position 16,756 of record DAOTHZ010000013.1, on the reverse strand, counting down.
AGCGGCTTTGATACTCGGATAACGATCGATGTGGGCAAACATGTCCTGCAGCCAGCGCGCTTTGTCTCCGCCCACGGAGTTGCTGCCAAACTCGGTAATCATAAAAGGCAGAGCGAAGCGCTTTTCATATTCTGCATAGAGCGGGTCATAAATTGCAGCAAATTCCCGCCAGCGTTCACCTTCGTAATAGGTGCCGGTATTATAACCGGTCAGGCCAATAATATCCACATATTCGCTGCCTGGGAAATAATTCAGATAATGATTCCAGGCAAAATCAGGGAAGGACAGGTCATGGGGGTTCCATACCCAAATGACATTGTCAACCTGATGGTCGGCAAAAATCTTGTAAATATATTTCCAGGCTTCGATATACAAATCAGCGTCGTTGCCGTAATGATAACTGCAATAAACACACCAGTCCCCGTTCATTTCATTATTCAAGCGAAAAAGAAGAGGATGGCCGAAGTCTTTTATATCCTGGGCGTATTGCGCCAGATAAGCATCAAAAGTACCGTTCAATAGCTCAGGAATGATTTTTTCATTAAACTGGGCCAAGGGGATTCCCTTGGGGTTATAGGGGGCAGCCGCCTCGGCAAATTCAAACCCCAGCTGCAAGGTCAGTTCGATCAACTTCTGATCGGCCCAGGCGCTTTGCAATTCCTGCACCGGCAAAGGTTTGTCGAGGTTCTGGTAACGGATCAGAAAATGAAAATCATAATCGAGGCGGTCTTCCAGCCAGGTCAGATTTTTCATTTTAGCGGGGGCGGTTGGCTCATAGATGCCCCATTTCAAATCAGCCTGATGGCCGAAATACTGATCGTACACCGTTGTGGTTTCTGAATTCCAGTTTTTAGGCTGGGGCTGATAGACGATTCCCGCCAGGTCATTATTCTTTTCAATGGGACGAAAACTCTTGACCAGTTTCATGAACTCCCGGTCGTCGATGGGCTGGCTGGATTTTATCACGATGGTATAAACCTGATGGGAATTCTCCACCAATTTGATACAAAAGTAATGGTTTTTATCATTTTCAACCCGGGCCAGCTTGGCCCGCTGCCATTTGGTGAGATTAGCCAGGCGTCCGTTAATGACAGAATACTTGTTGAATTCCACCTGGATATCTTTATCACGGGCCAGAAATCCGTTGCTGTAACCGATATAGGCTTTGGCGTCGCTGATTTTGCCGGTGAAGTTATCACTGTAGACTTCGATATTGTGCTGATCGTCGCTGAAATCGCTTTTCAGCGACGGTTCTCTAACATCAAGCCGGAATTGCGCCGGATAATTGATGGCATAGCCGCCGGCATGATTATATAAACGCCGATATTCTTTATCAACCCTGACAATGGTGTTCGTTTCATCCGCGCTGACGATCTTTTTTTCATCAAAATAGTGATCATAATACCTGGCCCAATAAAATCCGGCTGCGGCCAGTACGATCAGGAAAACCATCCCGGCCAGGACATAAAAAACTTTTTTCATGGCGCCAATCCTCCTTAGGGAGTAAAACGTTATGATTTCGTTCTTCTTACCCCGCCTAGTTTTTCTGCCAGAGGGGTCAGCGAGACCAGGTATACGGCTGCACAGCTTAGCAGGGTAACCAATCCATAGATGGCAATCATGCCCCGGGTGCGGTTCCACAGGTCAGCCCGGCCGATCCAGGCAGCGAAAGTGATCAAGCCGGTAAGCACCAGCGGATGCAGCAAATAAATTAAAAATGACTGCCGGGCCAGCCAAGCAATGACAGGGCGAAAAGCTCCCCGCAAATGAAGGGCCAGCGCATAGAAAAAGAAAAAGCTGATCAGGGTATACAGCGTGACCGTAGGCCGGCTGGAAGAACCATAGGTATTATGCAGATAACCGTCGATGACCACCAGCGCCAGGCTAAGGATCCAGAGCAAAGCCAACAGCCCGCGGCGGTTTTTAAACAGCTTCACCAGTCTTTCTTTACAAAGTGCCGCAAACATACCAAAAACAAAGAAAAAGATCCATACCGGGAAAAAGACCAGGGAAAGGTTATTGAGCTGCGAGGGAATGGCCAACTGTCCAAGCGAATAGCGGTTGAGCACAATCTGGCAAAGCAGGGTCAGGGCCAGTCCGGTCAGCAAACAGCTGCGGGGGGCACGAATCATCCAGCGGTAGAGCAAGGGATAAAGCAGATAGAGCTGGATAATGATGACCACAAAATATAGATGATAAAAAGCCGTTCCCCATAAAAGCTGAATCGGCAGTTGCAGCAACGCAGCCAGCAAACTGGCTCCCAAAATTCCGTTCAGACAAGCGTAGAAAAGACTCCACAGGAAGTAAGGCCACAGAATTTTGCTGAAGCGCCGGCGGTAAAAATCCGGGGCGGAAAAAGTTTGTTTGTTAAGATCGGCATGCAACAATAAAAAACCCGACATGATCAAAAAAAGCGGAACCGCAAAGCGGGCTACCTGGTTGGCCAGACAGCCCCACATGGAAGTATATACATAAGCCGCACTGACATGGATACCGATCACGGTAAGAGTGGCCAGAGCCCGCAGAAAATCAAACTCCTGCAGATGTTGCTTATCCATTGGAGATTCCTTTCAGTTGTTTAAAATGAGAGTTTTGCATAATCTTTTTTAAAACTGTAGATTTACTTTAGCATGTCATCCTGCGCGCAGCGCAGCTGCCTTAATATTTGACTTTTAGTTCATAGGGGTAGTCCTCCGAAGAGAGGATCTCTTTCAACCGGATCAAAGCCAAACTTTTATTTCTCAGTCAAAGCCATATTTGGCCCAGATTTTTTCCGCCAGCCAAATCGCAATAACCAGCATTGTGCCCAGCAACAAACCGGTGGCCAGTCCGGCCAGGGTGCGGCTGGCGGAAATGCTTACCGCCGTAAAGACATGGCAAAAGGAATTGACCATGGAGATGCTGCCGATGACCACGCCAAAGCCCAGCAACAACAGGATCAGATCGTTTTTATAGCGATGATACAGGTAAACCATGGCCATCAGTGCCGGATAGCCGATCACAAATTCTTTGAAACGCGGTCGGGCCAGGAAAATATTTTCCAGTATCTCCCGCAGCCGGATCTCCAGGCTGGAAACCTGAATCCCAGAATCATTGCCGCTGCGCCCGATATAGACATAGACCACCACCAGGGCCGCCATGAATAGAGCCAGCGCCAGATAGGAGGGGCTTTCTTTCAGCCGGGCCCGTAACCAAGGCAGCCAGTTTTCCCGGGGGACAGTGACACAGAAATAATTGAGCGGGAACAACAGCAAGGGGGTAATAAAAGCCACCTTCACCCCGCTGAAATAGGACAGATTCATGATGAAACGGATATCCGCCAGAGAGCTGACGATCGTATACATGCCCAGAGCGTTAATCACCAGGATGATGGCCAGGGAGCGCCATAGTTTTTTCATCAACCCATGGCGGGGGTATTTTTTTAAATAAATCAGCAACAGTAAACTGGAAAAGGCCGGATATAAAACTGCCGCTGCCAGGGCGTAGATTTTGGAAAAGTCCATGTGCAGCACAATATTTATAGCCAGACAGGCCAGCAAGCCAAGAATGGCAATGGCCCGCATCCAATGGCGCTGCGGATGCCACAAATACAGGAGATAGAGCAGCAAAGCTGCCAACAGACTGAGGGATATGGCCAGACGATGAGCAGCCGTCGTGGTTTCACTGTTCAGACCATAAGGTAGCACGGTCTGGTCGACCACAAACCCCTTGGCCGTAATCGCCGGCAGAAATCTGGCTACCGTATCAATGGTTTCACTCACGTTGACCGAGGCTATTTTCTTATCATCGTTAAAAGGTACGACATACAAAATTCTTATGCCCCGATCAACGACTCCCCTGATCCAGCGATAATAACGTTCGTCCACGGAAGTCACAAAATCATCATTGCCGGTCGAGTAAACCCTATTGATCGGGTATTTGGTGGCAGACATGACCTCGTTCAGACCGTCCTGTTCAATGATACCCAGTTGCTTGGAGGTTTCGATTACTCCGATGGTCAGATCATATTTATCAATCAAGCGGGCCATGACATCCAAGTGATCCGGGCTGCCGCTGACACGATTGTAATTAAAGATCAAGGTCTTGACATCATAAGCGCGAACCAGCGGCTCGTATTCCTGCAAATAATCACGATTGCTTCCGTTGCTGTCGCCGGGGCGTAAAACAATCGCAAACCCCATTGCTTTTAATTTTTGCAGGATCGATGTTTCAAACCCCAGTTGCACATCATATTCTCTGATGTTGGTTTTGGATTTGTCCAATGCTTCCAATTCCGCTTTGATAATAAAGTATTGGCGGCCGCCCGCCGGGAAGTTAACGATTTGATCTGGCGTAAAGCGGTTGCCCAATTTTTCCTGTAAAAAGCTGGCTGTTTCCGGGGATTCAACCGAAACGACCAGATTGGCAGGACTTATTTCCTCCATATCGGGCAGCTGTTTGACAATTGCCCAGACATCCGGCTGATAGGTGCGAACCGTGTTGTTGAAATCAGCGAAGGAAGCAACATAGGCGTCACCCCGGGCAGCCAGTCCGCGCAGGGTCGTTTCCTTGACCGCAATCGTTTTAACCCCGCTGGCTTTGAGATCCGCCAGAACCTCATCCATGGATAGGCTGGAGGATTGAGCGCCTTTCTCAAAGAGCTGATAATCAGCCACCGTTACCAAGGTGTTATTCATACTCTCATTGCTGATCCGCAGCCAAAAGCCGGTTATGGAAAACAGCAAGGCTACGGCCAGGGCCAGCCACAAAAAGGCATGTTCACGGTTATTCATCAGACAGGATCCCCCCTATTGATAAGTTCTTGGTAAAAACCCCCCAGCCAGGCCACCAGCAAATAAACCATACCGCTGGCCAGTAAGGGAAGCAAAAATGAAAGTAACAGTCCACTGACAAACAGGTATCTGCAAACCAGAATGGTTGCAATCATACCGGCTGCCGGCAGACACAAACGCAGGGAGTAATTGGCAAAATTTTGACCCAGGAAAGGGCCGATCACCCGCCGCACGATCAAGCCCATAATCAAGGCATAGACCAGCAGGCAAACAGCGGTTGACAAGGCCAGCCCGGCGATACCCGCCTGACGGTAGAAGAGCAGGTTGAGGACAAAATGCAGCGTCAGGCAGACCAAACTGGCATACATGGGGGTCTTAAAGCGCTTCAGGGCATAAAAAACCCGGTTGAACACTTCCTGGCAGGCGTATCCCACGACCGCAAAACTATAGCATAGAAAGGCCGTAGCGGTCAGATGGGTGGAGTTTGAGGTAAAGGCCCCCCGTTCATAGACCAGGGCGATGATGTCCGGGGAATAGGCGGTGACCAGAATTAAATAGGGCAGCAGAATAAAGGCCAGGATCTTAAAGCCATAGCGCAGCATGGAACGTACCTGGCGGTAATCGCTGTCCATACAGTATTGGGAAAGGCGGGGAAAGATAACCGTGGATAACGCGATGATGAACACCCCGGTAATGGTCATAAACAGATTACTGCCAAAGCCCAGCGCTGCCGCGGTGCCTTCATCCAGATGGGTGCCAAAGGAACGATCTATGATCAGGCAGAGCTGCAACAGGGAATTGCCCATCAGGATGGGCAGGAGCTGTTTGAACATATTGACGGTATGCTGATTATGCCAATCAATTTTTAGGGAAAACTGATATTTTTCTTTGAACAGCACCGGCACTTGAATCAAAAACTGCAAAAACCAGCCCAGAGTGGTGACGATGCCAAGGAAGATCAGATCCTGACCTTTGAGGAGCAACGAGGCAATGATCAAGAAATTAAAGGGGATACTGATGGCGGCGGAGAGCAGAAAATAACCGTGCACCTGCAGGACACCGGCGGTAATATAGGTGAGCGTCACAAACACCAGGGTAGGAATCATGATCCGGGTCAGCAGCAAAGCCATGGAGGTAACTTCTTCTTGCAGCCCGGGGGCAATCAATTTGGTCAGCGCCGGGGCAAAGATGATACCCAGCAATGACAGCAAGGCCGCCCCCAAAGCCACCTGGGCATAGAGATTGGAGAGATAGGTGTTTCTTTCCTCTCTGGTGCCATGTTTCAGATAATAGGTAAGATCAGGGATATTTACAAAGGATAGGGCATTGCCGATACTGGAAAACAACAGGCTGGGCAGACTGAAGATGACCTGAAACAAATCGGTCAGCACCGTCGTTCCAAAGACGGATGCAAACACAATGTCTCTGGCAAAGCCAAAAACTTTGGAAATAAAAATCATCAGGGAGACCCCAATAAAAGTTTTACCGGTGCGAGTGTTTTCCTGCTCCATATTCATCCTCAAATCTGTCAGAAATGTTTCACGTGAAACATTTTCTGTTTTTGATTTTCTATGTAAAAATATCTTTATGACCGCTGGGATAAGCTTCCAAGCAGATGCAATCTATTTTTAACGTCGCGAATTTTTTAAAACCTGCAAAGTCATGCGGGCGTTTTCCAAAGACTGAGCGCGCATTTTATCTGCCCGGTGACGAACTTGATCCTGGGCATTTTGATCATACAGCAATTCCTCAATTTGAGCGATCATTAACTCGCTTGATGGAGACAGAGGCCGTTTGTCGAATAAATCCAAAAAGGCATCAATCTTGGGATCATAGGATATACCCGCAAAAGGCACCCCGCAGCTGGCCGCAAAGATTAAGGCGTGCAGACGCATAGCCACCATCAGATCGAGCTGGGCGATCACCGCCAAATGCTGGGCAGTGGTAAGCTCATCTGTGATGATCCAAGCTTCTTCCTGCATACAAGCGCTGACTCGTTCAGATTCCTTGATATCTTCAGGATAATCCATGGGGACAAAAATAATTTCATATCCGGCACGCTTAAAATGATCGAGGGCAACTGCCAATTTCTGTTGATAACCTTGCAGCGCCGGCCAGTGCCGGACAGAAACCCCCAGCCGTTTGGTTGCCGGGCTTGATAATAAAGGATAACGATGCTTGATATCAGCTTTGATATCTTCATTGGTCTGCAAGGCAAAAACCGGATCAGCCGTAACTTGCAAGGGCGGCTTGCTGACCCCCAGCTTACGCAAGAATTCACGGGATGCCTGGTCACGCAGGGTGATCAGGTTAACATGATTGGCGACCCGGCCCAGCAGCCAGCGGTTAAAAGGTTTGCGAATCGGGCCTACCCCCTGGGCATAGAAAACCACCGGTTTACCCAACAGGCGAGCCAGTACAACAACGCTTATATAATATAGAAGAGAACGGGAACTGGTCACATCCTGAAAAATACTACCGCCTCCGCTGATGAGCAGATCACAGCTCAACAGCTCCCGGGCGACCGACCAGGGATTCATATTGTAAACAGCCCCAATGTTGTGCAACTGCCTTGTCTTGATAGGATTACCGGAAAAAACCACAAACTCACCATCCGGTACCAGACTTTTGATCGACGAGCTTATGGCCAGCAACAAAGCTTCGTCGCCGGCATTGTCAAAACCATAATATCCAGATAGCGCAATTTTCACGTGCCAGGCACCTAACTTTCTAACTTTCTAAAAATGCTCAACTAAATGATAGTATACGTTATTATTATAGAGAACTTGTGGTTTTTTTCTACAGTTAAAGGCAAAGTTCCTTTATTTAAGCCCGAAATCACTAAATCTTGGTATATAGACAAGCCACCAGAGCGGTGATAGAATTGACCTAGACAAAACAGAGGGGGAGGATTGCATAGAAATGTCTTTTCTTACGTCGGCATTAATATTGGTGTCGGCTTTTGTAATCGCGTATTTTTCAACCCCGTTGGTGATCCGGCTGGCTCACCGTCTGGGTGCCATAGATCAGCCTGACAAGCGCAAGGTTCATCAGACTGCCATGCCCCGCATGGGAGGTCTGGCTATATTTTTTGCTTTTATGATTTGTGTGCTTTTGGGAGTGAAAGTTTCCGGGCCTTATGTGGGTATTGTAATTGGAGCCGTGATTATTTTTATTATTGGGATTTTGGATGATGTTTATCAATTGTCAGCCTGGATCAAACTGGCCGGACAAATCATCGCGACTGCGGTAGCCGTATATTTTGGAGTGGTGATCCATTTTGTCAGCAATCCCTTTGACGGTATGCTGGCGCTGGGATATTTAAGTATCCCGCTGACGTTTTTATGGATCGTGGGCATTACCAATGCCATAAACCTGATCGACGGCCTGGATGGACTGGCGGCTGGAGTAGCCGGCATAGCCGGTATGACCATGGGCATTGTGGCGCTTATGCAGGGACAGATGGAAACGGCCATAATTGCTTTTGCCCTGGTCGCTGCCATTATGGGGTTCCTGCCCTATAATTTCCATCCTGCCCGAACCTTTATGGGAGATTGCGGTTCCAATTTCCTGGGTTTTGTGCTGGGTTGTCTGGCCGTCACCGGGGTTGCCAAGAGTACGGCTTTGATTTCCTTGGTAATCCCGATCGTCATCCTGGGAATCCCCATCTTTGATACTTTTTTTGCGATTTTTCGGCGTATTTATAAGAAAACTCCGATATTCATGCCGGACAAGGATCATTTGCATCACCGGCTGTTAAAATTGGGCTATTCCCATCAGACCACGGTACTGATCATATACGCGATCAGTGGCTTTTTTGCCTTGACCGCGATTGTGCTGAGCTGGTTTGACAATCCCAAAGCGACCTTGGTGCTGGCCTTCCTGCTGCTGTTTATGGTCATCGGGGCAAACCGCATCGGCATGCTGACCGGTCAGACCAAGGCCTCGGTGCACAGCACCGATCAAAGCACCGGGATTTCGTCCTGAGATTGGAAAGTTTGAGGTTATTACCATGTCCAAGCTAAAATTGTTATTAAAACTGGTATTGGTTTTCAGCCTGGTTTTCATGCTGTCTTTTGGGCTGGGCGCTTCCTTGCACAATCTGCTGCTGGCCGACGATGATCCCACCGAAGAGCAGGAACCAACCGTCATCGACGGGGAAAGAACCAATATTCTGCTGCTGGGAACGGATGCCCGTCCGGGGGAGACCCACACGCGTACCGATACTATTATCCTAGCCTCCATCGACCCGGAACTGAACAAGATGGCGCTGGTCTCCATCCCCCGTGACACCCGTGTGACGATTAAGGGCAGTACAGACAAGATCAACAGCGCCAACGCGGTAGGCGGACCGGAACTGGTAGCGGATAAAGTGGAAGAAATCGTGGGCGAAAAGATCGACTATTATGTAGAGATGGATTTTGCAGGATTCAAAAAGATCATTGATACCATTGGCGGGGTAGACATTAATGTTGATCAGCGGATGTACAAGCCCTCCGAAGACATTGACCTGCAGCCCGGTCAGCAGCGGTTGAAGGGCAGTCAAGCCCTGGCTTTTGTCCGTTTCCGTGATTATGCCCTGGGTGATATTGAACGCACCGAGCACCAGCAGATTTTCCTGAAGGCTCTGGGAGACGAGTTGTTGCAAGCCAAAAATATTGTCAAACTACCGGCTCTGGTCAAGGTGGTCAAACAAAATATCGATACCAATCTGGGCATGACAGACATGCTGAAAATGGCCAGTTGGGCGCCGGGCTTCAGTAGCGATTCCATTATTGCCCAGACGCTGCCGGGATATTTTTGGGATCAGCGGGATGAATACGGCAATCTGACCATGAGTTACTGGGTGGCTGACCAGGATAAAACCGAGGATTTGCTGGAGAAAATGCTGGCCGGACAAACGGTGGCAGTCGTTTCCGATTCACCGGTTGCCTACAATCCCGGCAATCAAAGCAGTGTTAAAGATAAAAATAAAGATAAAGATGACAGCGAAAGCGAAGCGGAGCAAACCATTGAAGAACTTAACTGGGAACGCAGCCGACTGCCCAGCGCCGGGCACGGCGTTAAGAACAAAGTATGATCAAGCAATTGACAAAATGGATTAAAGAGGGAATTCCAGCTTAATCGAGCCGGTTCCCTTTTTTCATTGACATTATTGTTATCCTGAACGACTTGGTTCGTGTAGGGGGAATCAAAACCCTCAGCAGCGTCGCTTCGGCTCCTCAGGATGACAAAACGGGTACTTTTTCAGTAGTCTCGAATATTTTCTGCGATTCATGAAAGAAAACCAGCCGTTGTGGGTATATACATATAGCGACAGTTTCCTTGAATTTCCTTGTTTTAACAGCAGGATTGATAAAACGACAAGTCGAAGTTTCATTAAAACGTAAATTGCGAGGTGCATTCATGCTTAATAACCCCCAGCCTTTATTACATAGGATAAGCCGTCTTTTGCTGCCCGTTCTGCTGCTGACCCTGCTGTTGATCAGCATGACCCCTGCCAAGGCAGGAGCGGCGAGCGGTATTGTGACCGGGTCAGTGGTCAACGTCCGCTCCTCTCCCGGCAGCAATGGGGATATTATTGGACAGGTATTAAAGGATACGGAAGTTGAGATAACCGCACTTTCCGGCGATTGGTACCAGATCAAGTATGGCAGCCTAAAAGGTTACATTGCCCGTGAGCTGATCGCCGCCAGACAGCAGGTGCAGGTGAAAAATGGTCCCATCAACGCGCGCAGCGGACCGGGAACAGACTATGATATAGTGGCCAGTCTGGGAGACAAACTGGTTTTTGCCGTATTGGGGGAACAAAATGGCTGGTACCGGATCCAACTGCCGGACGGCAGCCTGGCTTTTGTGGCCGGCTGGCTGGTGACCCTGGTCGATATTACCGCCACCACAACCGAAACGGTGACGACTGTGCCGGCAGCGACCAACCCTTCCCCGGTATCCTCTGCTCCGGCCAATCCCAGCGTCATTCTAAATGGCAGCCAGTTGCAGTTTGAAGTCGAGCCGCGCATTGAAAATGGCCGTACCCTGGTGCCCTTAAGGGCCATCTTTGAAGCCATGGGAGCCAATGTGGAATGGAATGACAGCACCCGCACCGTTACCGCCCGCACCAGCAACACCACGGTGGTACTGCCGATCGGCTCTACCAGTCCGACGGTCAACGGTCAAGTCTGGCCATTGGATGTCCCCGCCAAGATCGTTAATGACCGCACCCTGGCACCCCTTCGTTTTGTGGGCGAAGCCTTTGGGGGCAAGGTGGATTGGAATGAACAGACCCGGGTGATCAATATATCCCACACTGCCGGAGCCTTGCCGCCAGCGGTTTTAGTGACCGGCGGATCTGTCAATCTACGCGATAATCCGTCAACCGAAGCAGCCATTGTTGAGGTTGCCCAGGCAGGAGAAAAAATGACCGTGCTGGCAGAAAAGAACAGCTGGTATCAGGTCAGCCGCGGTGGCAGAAATACTTGGGTGGCGGCCTGGGTCGTGGACCCCCTGACCGATGCCTCAGTGGGAGGCACCACTGAACCCGGCAACGGAGCAGCCCCGTCTGAACCGGCTGCCGGCAATGACCAGGAAGAACCGGTAGTCATCGATGAAGCAGACATCAACCGGCACGGAGATGAAAACGTCGCAGTCGCCGAAGGATACATTACGATATCCACCCGCTTGGCCAGTGACGGTTACCGGCTGGTTATGAAAACCGGAGAAAAGGCTGAACCCATCATCACCGAAAGCCGCGACGGCAAAAAGATCACCTATAAGTTTGACCAGGCGGTGCTGAAATCCACCCGTGATGAAGCCTATTTCTACATCGGCAGCGGCAAAAACGCCAAAGTGACCATCTCCGCCCAATCGATGGAGGATGCCACCTGGGTGACAGTGGAAATGCCCTTGGCCTATCAATATACCAACACCACCGAAGCCAACGGCTGCAAGCAAGTCTTTACAATAACCTCGCAACTGACCACGGTCGAAGATATCACACTTAAAAACGGCAATCAGATCATTGTTTTGCGGGCTACTTCTGCTATGGAATACCAGGAAAGCTTTAGTGACGGCGTAATCACCTTGAATCTAAGCAAGACCGGGCAGGGTTTTGTGGAGGACGACTATTTGTTCAGCGGTCTGGCCGGAAGGGTCAGCCTCAGCCAAGACAAAGGAAAGCCATTGCAGATCAAAGTCAACACCGGCAAAAACCTGGAAACCTACCAGGTCAATCGCAGCGTTAATGGTTTAAAACTCAGCATCATCCTGGTCAATAAAGATAAGAAAGTCATGGAGGAAGAACCGACCAAACCCACTGATGACACTGACAACCAGGTCACCATCGTCCTTGATCCCGGCCATGGCGGCCGTGATACCGGATCGATCAGCAAATCACGCACCTTGTACGAAAAAGATGTAGTTTTAAGCATGGGCTTAAAAGCGCGGGATATTTTGGAGAAGGCGGGCTATAAAGTGATTATGACCCGCGATGATGATACCTTTGTGGGATTGAGCGACCGACCGGCCATGGCCAATAAAGCCAAAGCCGACTTGTTTGTGTCGATTCACTGCGATTCGGTAGACAGCACCGAACCACACGGTACCGGAACTTTCTATTATGCACCCGAAAGCACCCCGGCCCTTTATGCCCAGGAATACCAGCGCTCCCTGCTGGCCGATCTGCTCCAAAAAGCCATGCTGGAAAAATGCGGACGTACTGATCGCAGCATCCGCCAGGCCAACTATGCGGTGCTGCGAGAGAGCAATATGCCCTCTGCCCTGGTGGAAACCGCCTTTATCAGCAATGCCGAGGAAGCCCAACTGCTGGCGTCAGCCGATTTCCAGACCAAAGCCGCCCAGGCCATTGCCGAAGGCATACAGAAGTATGTGAAGCTGATGCTGTAGATTTTGTCATCCTGAGCAATAGGAACAGCCAAGAATGTCATCCTGAGAGGCCAAAGAGGTAAACATGTTATCCTGAGGAGTTGAAGCAGTAAATATTTAATCCCGAAGAGCTGAAGCCGTTAGTGTCATCCTGAGGCAAAGCCGAAGGATCTCCAAGATTAGCCTGAGCGTCGGCGGATATCAAAGTTATAAAAGAAATTACCGACAAAATAATCTGTCCTAATCGGCATATTCAAGCATATACCAGTAAATGGAACCAATTCGCCCAAAAAACAGGCGACTGATATTTAAATCAGGCGCCTGTTTGAATTATCTTTTACGCTTCTTGGATGCTTCTTGGGGTTGCAGAGCAAGTTTTATTTTAGCGACCATCATCGGCCCGTAAATGACTGCGCCGCCAGCCATCAATCCCAATAATACAATGATTCCGGAGTTGACGTAAGGTGTCTTTTTCTGTTCGGCAAACTGCTTGTTTTCCGCCGCCATCATCTGTTCCGCATTCTGAGGCTTGAACTCAGGAAACTCCGCTTGTATTTTGGGGACTTCCACCTGCCAGAACTGCAGGGCATTTTCATGCCGCTCGACCTGCTTCTGCCACCCAACGTACTGCCAGCCTATGCCGGCCAATACCAGCACCAATATGGCCGCGCATAGATATTTCTGAAGTTTGTTCATTTTCCCTCTCCTTAGCTATTGAAGTAGTATCTCAGATATTATTGCACCAGCGCCAGCAAAAATGCAAGTCGCTACTTAGCCAAGACATAGGATATAAATGGCAATAACGCTGTCGAATCCGAACGAAACAGAATGAAAAAATATTTATTTAATTTATGGAACCAAATATAAGCCTTGGTCGTCATATTTAACAGGTCAAAAATCACACCAAGCAAAACATTTGAGACCATTGAAAGGGGGAATTAAAAACACAAACAAGCGCCGAGATCACCTATTCAATGCTGTATTGAGCCATCAATACGATTACCTGATGAAGTTATATTGAGCGATCAATATGATTATCTAAATTTAAAAACATAAGGAGGAAAAGACAGTATGTTGAAAAAACATAACAAACTGATCATGCTGCTGGTTTTGGTAACATTTATGTTCACCATGGTTGGCAGCGCTGGTGCAGCAACTTTCAGCGATGTTACTGGAACATCCGTTGAATCAGCTGCTATTTACAAACTCAATGGTCTTGGAATCATTGACGGTTATCCGGATGGCACGTTCGGAGCTGAAAAGACCATCACCCGTGCAGAATTTGCGAAAATCGCCTGCGTAACTGCCGGGCTGAAATCTGTAGCTTCCGGTATGGGCGGAACCGCTTCCCCCTTCAGCGATGTTGCCACTGACCACTGGGCCAACGGCTGGATCAATGTAGCCGCTGCACAGGGATATGTAAAAGGCGATCCGGCTGGAACTTTCCGCCCGGAAGATCAAATTACTCAAGCTGAAGTAGTTACCGTTCTCTTAAGACTTTTGGGCTACAATGACAATCTGGCCGGCGAATGGCCGTCAGATTACGTTGCCAAAGCTGCCAATCTTGGCATTCTGGATGATGTGACTTTCGTTGCCGGTCAGGCTTCCACCAGAGGCATTGTTGCTGTTATAGCCGGTGCAACCCTGGATGAAAACGTTGTAGAATATGCAGCTTCTGACAATCTGTTCAACGAATCTCTGAAGACTTATGACAAAGGCGATGGCAAAGGGAAAATATCCCAGAGCTATACCTTGCTTTATGACAAGTTCAGTGAATCTCAGAAAACTGAAGATGCCCTGATCATGTCTTTCTCAGTAAATGATGACGATGAATATACCATCTACTATTACACTTATGATGACAACGGCAATCTGAGCGATGCCAATGCAAATACTGACGGTTATCAGCCTTATTCAAAGAAATTGGCAGACGAATGCACACTGCCCGGTGGCTCAATTCTGGGCGCTATTGAAAACTTTGCTGATTTTGTAACCAATGACGATGATGAAATCACCAGCATCGTGTTAAAAGATTACAAGAAATTTGGACCCAAGACTGCTGCCGGAACTCCCTTAAATGAAATCGTAATTGACGGCGGCAAAGTAAAAATCGACGGAGTTAAATACAGCTTTGCCGATACCGCGATTGTAACTGAAAGCTGCAACACTGAGTTTGCTCCTATCATAAATGCCCCGTTGACAGCATTAGTAAAATCTATCGCTACTACTATTGGCACCAAAGACAGCACAACTGCACAATGGCAGGCTGTTCAGGACGCAATGCTGCTCAACACCATTGATGCATCTAAGATTGCAGATAAAACTTATGATGCTTCCGATGCCTATGCCGTTATCATGAATGATGATGACGAAGTCGTTGCCCTAAGAGCATGGACTTTCCCGACCCCTGGTATTGTTAAAAAAGTTAACGGCGAAAAAGTTACCTATCAGACTGGCGCAACTCCTGCTGCTGCCGGCAATCCCTTACAGTCTGTTGTTACAGCACAATTGATTGCTGCTGGTGTGCCTGCAGCCACTGCTGTAACTGAAGTTGCTTTAGAACTTCCGAATATTGATTTCAAAGTACAGAGCAACTCAGGTTCCTGGGATGGATTTGTCAATACAACCAATTTCACTGACAAAGACGTCTATGTCCAAAAAGATGGCAAACCTGCCACCCTGGCTGATCTGCAGGAAAATGACACGCTGAGTGTTCTGGAAAACTATCGTGGTTGTGACTACTATCTGGTAGCTACCAGTACGAAGATCAATGGCACTCTGGCCTCTGCCCAATATGATAACAACAACGTCAAATCAGTCAAAGTCATGAGTATGACTTGGAAAGCTCCGTGGTCCAATCTGCTCAAGACCACATATCAGGGACGTTATACTGATGATGCAAATGACCCTGATTATGCAACTCTGACCCAGAATGTACTCTACAATGAATATGATGCTTGGAATACTGATGTCTCCTTATTGCTGAGTGCAACCGGCAAGGTAGCCGGACTTATTCTCGGCGATACCGAAAGCTCCAAGATGTATGGTGTTGTTACCGATTGGTCCTTAGATATGACTGCAGCCAACGGAGATACCGTACGAAACGTAACCATTATGAAATCTGACGGTGAAGAATATTCCTACGGATTAGCTGAAGACAGCTATCTGCAGAATGCTGCTACCGGAACCCGCACCAAGGTCGAAGATCTTACTTCCGGCGGCAGAGCAGCCGATTATGCTGCAGCCGAGGCACTACTGATACCGGGAACGTCAGCCGGAGCATTTACCGATGGCATTCTGGTGAGCATATCTCTCGATTCCGACAATATTATCAAAACCATCAAATACTGGGGTGGTTATGCTGCAACAACTGTTGCTAATGCCAATATGGATACCGATGAAGATCTGTTCAAAGCAGCTGACGGTATTTGGTATGAAGCGAAAGATGTAGTCGTCTTTAATCTGGTTGGGACCGATCTGGCCGATACCGAAGTTATGGGTTGGAAAGAACTGAAAGAATCTGCCGGTGCAAAATACTACTCATACTATACCAACAGTTCCAATGAACTGGAATATATTGTAATCCCGACAACTTCAGCAGCATCTCTGGCTACAGATACCAAGTATGCGATCTACTATGAACAGTATTCAGATTCTGATGACTGGATCAAGTTCGTAGGTATGGATGCATTGGAAGTGGATGATATTGTTTCCGGTCTGACCAAAGGCGATGTAGTATCCTACAAACTGAGTGGCGGCAAAGCTACCAACATTACCAAGAAAATTGCTTACGGTACTACCAGCCCATTGACCCTTGATACCCTTAACAAGGGAACGATTGTTCTTTCGAATGGCAATTCCTACAAGATTGATTCCGAAGACACTGTATATCTGGATAACAGCGATGACAAGGATCTGCAGGTTCTGGAAGGAGTCGCCGAAGGCGATAACGTTATTGTTATTGATGATAACAATGTGGTTAACGGCAATGGAGATACAGCTATGGCTATCATAGTCGTCGACTAAGCTATATCCAGCGAGCTAAATATCTAAAGCAACAAAAGACTCCCCCGGATTTGTCCGGGGGAGTCTTTACTATGATC
>DAOTHZ010000012.1:0-36574 GCA_035447945.1 Syntrophomonas sp. | reverse complement strand
CGATGCCTATAAAATGATAGATATCCAAATGAATTATCAAACAATCGTGGGAGCATAGTTTAAATCTGGAAAATGGAGGATGATATTTAAGTGCTCTATATGGCAATCAGGTTGTTCATTTGATACAAACTATCATACAGGGAGAAAAATATGAAACATAAGATCGCAGCAAGCATTTTGGCATTTTTACTGTTTTTCGGCGTATGCATTTACATACCGGGTATCATACAACCGCTTGACCAGCTCACCGGGAGCGAGAACCCCAATGAGATTAAAACGGCTCAAAACAGATTGGAGAAGCATGTTTCAGTTGATAAGGTACTTACAGTGAAGCCTGCTGATAATCAGACAAATACAGAAAAAGTTCAGTCTCCTGCCCCGCCGGCAGAGCCGGAAATAGCTCGAGTGCCAACAGAAACCAGCAGTCAGGATAAAAGCGGCAATCCATCGTCCGGGACGACCAGCGTGAACCAGCATGAAAGCAAAGCGGCAAGCAACCCTGTCGAATCCGGCAGCAACCCGGCAAGCGAGGGTAACAGCACCAATTCCAGCAACAATCAAGTATCGCGCGGGGAGTCAGCAATCGATAACAGCAAATATCCGCTGCTCAGTAAAATAAATGGTTCCTTTGGGCAATTTCGTTATCGGGAGCTGGCAGGAGGAAGAATTGAAGTTGATCCTCAGTGGGTGGCCACAAACATAGTAACCATAACGCTGCCCGGTTTGAATCGTCAGGTGCAGGTACATAAAAATGCCGCGGAAAATTTTATCACTGCTTTCAACTATATAAAGAATGGCACGGCCGTTGTCAATGGGCAGGAGGTAGCGTTGCTAAGCTTGATTAAAACCATGGATGGCACGTATGTTGCTCGTCATGTCAACTGGGATTCTTCCAGAGGATTAAGCAACCATTCCTGGGGAACCGCCATTGATATCAATGCCAGCGGACATTTTGGCTATGTTGATCCCCAACAGGATCAGGACGACCCCAATTTGATTCTGTGGGAAAAAGCCTTCAAACCGGCCGGGTTCAGCTGGGGCAACCGCTACAGCGATTCCATGCATTACGAATTAATAAAATAAACGGGTATCATATATATCATCAATAATTTGTTAT
Source organism: Syntrophomonas sp. (assembly GCA_035447945.1). GTDB lineage: Bacteria > Bacillota > Syntrophomonadia > Syntrophomonadales > Syntrophomonadaceae > Syntrophomonas_B. Next base: position 35,457 of record DAOTHZ010000012.1, on the reverse strand, counting down.
TGTATAATGAAACCTGTATTATTGAAAACAACCATGGATAACATCATGGTTGTTTTTTTGTGAGGTGTTCGTGTAAATGTATGTATTATCCATCATGTTGATTGTCATATCCAATGTATTTTATAATATTGCCCAAAAGTCAACTCCCCAGAATGCCAATCCGATGGCTGCGTTACTGGTCACTTATCTGACAGCGATTTCGGTTACCCTGGTTGCTTTTTTATTCACGCGCTCCGAGAAAGGGTTTATGCAATCTTTCGCAGCGCTTAATTGGACCAGTATTGTCCTGGGGTTTGCTATATTAGGACTTGAATTGGGTTTTTTGCTGGCTTACAGAGCGGGATGGAACATTAGTGTCGGTTCGCTGGTAGCCAATATCCTCCTGGCACTGATGCTGATTCCTGTAGGGATCCTGTTTTATCATGAAAGCTTCAATGTATATAAAGTAATTGGTGCATGTTTTTGTATTGTCGGGTTGATACTCATCAACAAAATGTAATCAAGCCAGTCTTCAATGAATCGTCATATATTCCTAAGTTGATGTGAACAAAGCTTGCGTAAGCAACAGATTATACGATAAATCAAAAATAAAGATGATATATATGGACGATAAAGACAATGCATATGGCCGCTTCCACCAGACGCACCGCCAGCGCAGATAAAATATATTTATACACTTCCCCAAAGCTTTTACCGCCAGCCTTACGCATGGTTTCCGGGATATTTTTTATCGTAAAATAGATAAATATCATCAGAGAGCTCAGGCTTACCAACATGATAAAAACAATCAAGCCCGCCAAAACCATGAGCGGTGTTTTTACATCAGTATTTCTCACCAAATAGCTGACCAGCGCAGTTGCCAACCCAAACCCTACGATATTCGTCGCCGACGCCCGCACAATTTTCAAAAAAATATTTTTTTCATTTGTGTCCTGCATTTGCTTTCCTCCCGCTTTGAACTGTCTTGTTATATTATAACAATTTCTGAGGGTGTCATGTGATAAAGCAATATAAGCTTGAGTTACCGCGATAAAACCGAGGTTTTAGCTCAATTCCAGATTTAGCCAATTAAATACGCGAATAAATATGGCAATAATTAATAATAAGAGGATATTTTGTCTAAATATTGAAGTGATATTTATAGCCTCTCGTGATAGGCACTTTGCATGAAAAGATTTGCGGTAGTTATGCGTCTGTTACCGCTGGGTTTTAGTTGTATTAGTTGTAACGGAAGGTTGTTGGTCAAATAGCCAGGCAAATGCTTGAGGAGGCGAGGAAAGATTAGAGTTGCCGGCTCGATGAATATCATGAAGGAGGAGTAGTCATTGTATAAAGCAATGGACAAAAAGATTTGGGAAAAAAATGTACCGTATTGGTGGCCGGATCGTTTCCACTATGGAAAAGACCCGCTGGTAAAGCATCTTTATGATCATTCCTGGAGAGTCCCGGATAAACCAGCAATCATTTTTTATGGTCGGGTTATCACCTTCAAGGAATTAAATGATTTGGTCTGGCGAGTTGCCGGAGGATTGCAGAAAATGGGGATGAAAAAGGGTGACCGGTTATATATTGCCCTGCAGAATTGTCCCCAGTTTATAATTGCCTATTATGCAGCGTCAGCCATCGGGGCGACGGTTATCACCGGAAGCCCTTTGTATAAGCCAGGCGAATTACGTTTTGTCTTAAACGACTGTACCCCCAAAGTCGTTTTGTTTGAAGATGATCTTTTTCCGGTTTTTGCAGCAATCAGAGATGAGGTACCTTCTGTCGAAAAAGTGGTGGTCACTTCTTTGGGAGAGTATCTGCCGGAAAAACCTGAGATTTTGGTGAGTTTTGATCCTGGAGGCAAGGCAGGAGAATTACCAAATACGATTACCTGGAAAGAACTGGTGGAGAGTGAACCGATCCAAGAATTGGCAGATCTGGACATTAAAAAGGATATTGCCATGCTGCAGTACACTTCGGGCACCACTGGTAACCCTAAAGGCGCAATCCTGACGCATTTCAATGTGTTGGCCAATGCCACCAATTCTGCCTATGGCAGACCGACCTATTTCGATGACATTCATGTCGCCGTATTACCGCTCTTTCATGTCAACGGATCCAATAATTCCCTGAACGCACCTGTTTTAATGGGAGCGACGATTGTATTGCTGGTTCGTTTTGATCTGGAAACACTCTATCAGGCGATTGAAAAATACCGTATTTCGGTTTGGATCGGGATTACCACGATGAATATTGCATTTCTCCAACATCCCAAATTCAAGGACTACGATCTGTCTTCACTTACATTCGCTGGCACTGGAGGCATGCCTCTTCCGCAAGCTTTGTTTAATCAATACAAGGAGATTTTTGGCTTTGAATTGCAGGATGGTTTTGGGATGAGCGAGACTATGGCATATACCATATGTAACTCCAGTGGTTATTCCAAAGTAGGCTCCATTGGGATTCCCTGTCCCTTGGTTGATGTTCGGATCGCCAGCCTGAAAGATGAAAACATTGACGCGGAGATCGGAGAGGAAGGCGAACTGTGGCAAAGAGGCCCTTCCATTGCGATCGGTTACTGGAACAACCCCGAGGGGACTGCTGAGATATTTGTGCAATCGGACGACAGCGAGTTTCCATGGCTTAAGACAGGAGACATTGTTAAGATGGATGATGACGGTTTCCTTTGGTTGTGCGGCAGAACCAAGGAAATGATCAAGGTATCCGGGTTCAGTGTCTATCCGGCTGAAGTAGAGGAATATCTATATCATCATCCGGCCATCTTGGAATGCTGTGTGATAGGGGTTCCGCACGAATACAAAGGCGAGGAAGTCAAAGCCTTTGTTGTCCTGCGACCGGATTATGTCGGTAAAGTAAGCGAGGAAGAAATAATCGCATGGGCCAGCAAGGAAATGTCAGCCTATAAATATCCGCGGCTCATCGAGTTCCGCGAAACGCTGCCTAAAGGCGGCACAGGTAAAATCATGCGTAAAGTGCTGAAGGCAGAGGAAGCAGAACGCAAATAATAAACTGATAAATGATGGCGGAAAGCCCCTGTAATTACGGCCCGTATCACTTTCATTAAATGATACGAGCCATTTTGCAGAGAGGCAGCATGTTCAGAGTTATAAATTACACCACCAATCTCTTTTTTAAAAGGAATCTGACTTTTATACTGGAATACTTATAGCAGATAATCGTGGAGGGGGTCTGGCGGTGAATTCCAGATGGCAGTTGAAATATATCAAGCGCCGGCGGGAAATTGTCGGGACGTTTATGCGCCACGGACTTGGATATTTTTTGCAAAGATTTGGTTTTAGTGAACGCATAGCTTTGAAAAGCACGCGCACCAGCGTTCCGGGTTCGGTTAAAAACCAGTATTTATTGGCGGTGAATTTGCGCGAGGCTTTGGTTGAATTGGGACCTACATTTGTCAAGTTGGGACAATTGCTCAGCACCAGGACAGACCTTCTTCCGCCGGTTTTCATTGGGGAGTTGGAAAAGCTGCAGGACAAAGTTGATCCTATCAGTTGGGAGGATTTGAAGCAAGTTCTTGATCGGGAAATCGGAGCAGTTGAGACCGTTTTTGCCGATTTTAACACGCAGCCGCTGGCGGCAGCTTCCATCGGCCAGGTTCACCGGGCCCGGTTGCACAACGGACAGGAAGTCATTGTCAAGGTACAGCGTCCTGAGATTGAAGCCAAGGTTAGAAATGATTTCGAGATTCTCAAGGGATTGGCACGGATTTCCGAGAGACGTTCATCTGAAGCAAGTCGTCTGGGTATTTTGGCCATGGTGGAGGACTACCGCCGTACCTTGCTGCGGGAACTTGATTATGAGCGCGAAGCCCGCAATACCGAGCGGGTCTACAAGAATTTTGCGGACGATGAGCGCGTCATCATTCCGCGTGTATTTAAGGAATACAGTACTCCGCGGCTATTGGTGCAGGAGTATGTTGAAGGTATAAAGCTAAGTGATATTGAAAAAATTGATGAAAAAGGCCTGGATAGAAGAAAAATATCGGCTTTGGGAACCGAGGCATTCTTATCACAAATCCTGTTGCATGGTTTTTTTCAGGCAGATCCGCACCCGGGCAATATTTTCGTGCTGGACAACGAACATATTGCTTTTATCGATTTTGGAGAAATTGGTTATTTAAGTGAGGTAAGACTGGCCTATGTAGGAGAGATGCTGATCGCGATTGCTAAAAACGACCCATATCGTGCGATGCCTGTCATGCGTGATATGGGCATTCTCGAGCAGCTGGACGATGAAGAAGACTTTACCGAGGCTTTTGCAGAACTGGTGGAAAGTCTGTATACGAGCAGTATTGGCAGTCTGGATATGAAACGGATGCGTAGTGAAATCATGGAATTTGCTTATCGTTTCCACTTGAAAATGCCTTCTTACCTGACCTCTTTGATGAAGGCACTGATTACGGTTGAGGGTCTGGGCAAAAAACTCGATCCGCAGTTTGACTTTCGGGAAGTGGCTTCCCCTTTGGCCCAGAAGGTTTACCGGGAAAGATTAAAGCCGTCCAACTTGGGCAAGTTTTTACGCAGCCGCTACTACAAGGAAATTGAACCGCTCAAAAAAATACCTGGAAATTTCAACCGTTTATTACAGGACACGGTCGATGAGAAGCTGAGATTAAACCTTGACGTCAATCTGTCTTCCAAGCTATACCACAAGACTGGCCAGATGGTCAACCGGCTCAGTTTCAGCTTGATCATATCAGCAACCTTGATTGGCTCGGCCATGATCATTCAGGCCAATCACAATGCGCTGGTAGAGCGATTTGCCTTCCTGGGGATCATTGGCTTTGGCATCGCGCTGATCAGCATGGTGGCATTTTTCATGGGCTCGCTTAAATAAAAGAATCGAGGAAGTCATATGGCTGAAGTTGCCATCGTAAGATGTGAGAGCTATGAACAGCGAGAAGTCGATGCTGCCGTTCACCGCGGACTTGAACTCATCGGCGGCTTGCGCAGCTTCGTCAAACCCGGGGAAAAAATACTGTTGAAGCCCAATATGCTTTCGGCTGATCCGCCTGAGAAATGTGTTACTACACATCCTGCCGTATTCAAGGCAGCGGCTTTGGCCCTGCAAAAGGCTGGTGTACAATTAAGCTATGGAGACTCTCCCGGCTTTGGCAGTCCTGAAGGGGTAGCCCGCAAATCGGGCATTGCGGCGGTCGCTGCAGAATTGGGGATTCCCTTGGCAGATTTTCATCAGGGGCAGGAAGCCGTATGCGCGCAAGCACTGCAGAATAAAAAATTTACCATTGCCCAAGGGGTTCTGGCCAGCGAGGGCTTGATCAGTCTGCCCAAATTAAAAACCCATGGACTGACCCGCATGACCGGATGTATTAAGAATCAATTCGGCTGTATTCCAGGCTTTCTAAAGGGTGAGTATCATGTGAAACTGCCGGAGGTCAGTCATTTTGCCCAGATGCTGGTCGATCTTAATGTCCTATTGCAGCCAAGATTATTTATTATGGATGGAATCATTGCCATGGAGGGCAACGGGCCCCGCGGCGGAAGGCCCAAGAAAATGAACGTACTGCTCTTTTCCAGTGATCCGGTTGCGCTGGATGCGGTTGTCTGTCGCATGGTTGGCGTTATTCCGGAGACTGTTTCTACAATACAAGCAGGAATGAAGTCCGGCTTGGGCACTTGTTTGGAGCAGGACATCAACCTTCTGGGAGATGTCTTGGAAGCCTTTGCGGACAGCACGTTTGACATTAACCGGGGAAGTAACCATAACCAAAGGAGAATTCCGCAATCAAAGCTCCTCAGAGAAATTCTCCTTTCCAAACCTTGCATAATCGAGTCAGGTTGTGTCAAATGTGGGGTGTGTATCAAAGTGTGTCCGGTTATTCCCAAGGTGCTTGCCTGGCCGCAAGGCGATCAGGAAAGGCCGCCCGTCTATGATTATGATCGCTGTATCAGGTGCTTTTGCTGCCAGGAGTTGTGCCCGGAAAGTACGATTATTATTAAAAAAACACGATTGCGTCGCTGGGTGGATAAAATTCATGCCTGATATGAACTTGTAATGACAGGGGAAAACAGCAATAATAGAAACGTTCACTGAAAAGGCGCGTGTGAATTTGTTTTGTAAAAATAAGCAAGAAACGGGGGCAGGATAACGGTTGTTAAGGTTCATATCTAAAATATATATCAAATTGGCCGGATGGAAGATCGCGGGCGCAATACCTCCCGAAATAAAAAAATGTGTGCTGTTGGCGGTACCGCATACCAGTAATTATGATTTTCCCATTGCCATAGCGATTCTCAGAATAATGAATGTCAAGATCAAGTATCTAATCAAAAAGGAATGGATGAAATTCCCGCTGGGTTGGTTTTTTAAATATACCGGTGCGATTGCGGTAGATCGAAGCAAAAGCAATAATTTAATTGCTGCCATCGTTGACATCATGAATCAACGGGATGAAATCGTAATGGTGATTCCTCCGGAGGGAACCCGCAAACTGGCCAGGAAATGGAAAACAGGCTTTTATTATGTGGCCCTGGGAGCAAAAGTTCCCATCGTTTTAAGTTATCTGGATTACGAAAAGAAGACTGGCGGTTTTGGACCGGCTATCTATCCTACCGGGAATCTCGTTGAGGATATGCATCAGATCAGAGATTTTTACAAAGACAAAGTACCGCGCCATCCCGAAAAAGTCAGCCTGGATATCATTTAAGGGTATTTCCCTTTTTTTATTCATTTAATGCTAAATCTCATTTGACATTGAACCAAATATGATTTAAAATTGCAATTGCCTTGTTCTTTAAATATCTCCTTGTTTGGGGGGAAACTAGGTCCAAGAGTACTTCCGGAAGGGAGATGAAAACATGTTTGAGGATAAGTATTTGGCGTGTAAAGATTGTGGCAGCGAATTTTTGTTTTCAGCATCTGAGCAAGAGTTTTATGCTGAAAAAGGATTCGAGAACGAACCGGGTCGTTGTCCGTCTTGCAGAAGGGCTCGTAAACAGGAACGCAATGGTGGCTTTGGTAATTCCGGCCGCAGAGAAGAGCGTGTCATGTTTAAAACCGTCTGCGCGGCTTGTGGCCAAGAAACGACTGTACCGTTTGAGCCCACTGGGGACAGACCGGTATATTGCAGAGATTGCTTCCAGGCTAGACGCCGCTAGGATATAAGCTGAATTTGCATGTTGAGGAGTCAGTTTACTGGCTCCTTTTTCATTGCCTGACAGCGTTATGGATCAAACAAAAACCATCGCAAGACCGATCGTTTTTGTTTGGTCCTTTTTTATTTCTGAAAAGGGAGATTTAATAGCAGCCTCGTTCTTGTCCCAGCGCTACCGGGTTTTTGCATATATTCGCAAACAATGGAAAACACTATAGGCAACCTGAATACAAGGAGGTTGGCTTGGTGAGAGACAGCTTGTATGAGGCAATGATCAAAAGAGGCTATTCACGCCGCGATTTCATGAAGATTTGCGCCATTCTCACCGCGATGATGGGGCTGGAAGCTTCTTTTGTGCCGAAAGTTGCCCAGGCTTTGGAGGATAAACCAAGATTACCGGTTATTTATTTGCATTTGCAGGAGTGCACCTGTTGCGCGGAGTCTTTTATCAGAACAGCGCATCCCTTGTTGGCAGATATGTTGTTCAATATGATCTCCCTGGATTACATGGAGACTTTGCAGGCTGCCGCCGGGCACCAGGCAGAGGCCGCCAAGGCGAAAACCATGCAGGATTACAAGGATCACTATCTGGTGGTGGTGGAAGGCAGCATACCTTTGCAAGATGACGGTGTTTACTGTACGATTGGGGGACGAACAGCCCGGGATATCCTATTGGAGGCCGCCCGGGATTCAGTTGCGGTGATTGCTTTTGGATCATGCGCAACCAACGCTTGCGTGCAGGGCGCGCATCCCAATCCGACCGGCGCGGTGTCAGTAAAAGAAGTCGTTAAAGACAAACCGGTGATTGATGTGCCAGGCTGTCCGCCAATCGCCGAAGTGATTGCCGGGACGATCGTTCATTATTTGACCTTTGATCGACTGCCGGAACTGACCACGCTGGGTCGTCCTAAAGCCTTTTTTAATCACCGTATCCATGACAATTGCAACCGCCGGGCGTATTTTGATGCTGGCTTGTTTGTGGAACAATTCGATGATGAAGGTGCCAAGCAGGGCTGGTGTCTATACAAGGTAGGCTGCAAAGGTCCCACCACTTATAATGCCTGTGCCATCACCCAGTGGAACAATGGTGTAAGTTATCCGATTAAATCAGGTCATCCTTGTATCGGTTGTTCAGAACCTGGATTTTATGATGATATGCCCATGTACAGCCGCATGGCCCATATTCCGGGAACAGCCATGCCTTTTAACCCGGACAAAATCGGCCTGGCAGTAACCGGAGCAACAGTAGCGGGCGCAGCGGCCCATGGCTTGGCAACCGGAGTGTTAATGCGCAAAAAACCTCAACAAAAAAGAGTTGAGAAGGGAGGGGATGAATAATGGCACAACGTATTGTGGTTGATCCGATTACCCGTATTGAGGGGCATCTGCGTATAGAAGCAGAACTTGAAGACGGAAAAATAGTCAATGCCTTTAGTTCCGGAACGGCTTTTCGCGGGTTGGAAAGAATCGTGCAGGATCGTGATCCTCGTGACGCCTGGGCGTTTGTACAGCGTATCTGCGGCGTATGTACTCATATTCATGCCATCGCCTCTATTCAGGCAGTCGAAGATGCACTGGACATTACGGTGCCGAAAAATGCTGTTTTAATTCGCCAGATCATGACAGCCGCGCAATTTGTGCAGGACCATGTGATTCATTTCTATCATTTGCATGCGCTGGACTGGATTGACGTGGTTTCCGCCTTGAAAGCGGATCCCAAGGCAGCTTCCGCGTTAGCTCAATCGTTATCCAATTATGCACGCTCTTCACCGGGGCATTTTGCCGATGTTCAGAAGACCTTCAAAAGTTTTGTGGACAGCGGGCAGTTGGGGATTTTCGCCAATGCCTATTGGGGGCACCCGGCCTATAAATTGCCGCCGGAGGTCAATTTAATCGCTCTTTCCCATTACCTTGATGCGCTGGATTGGCAAAAGGATATCGCCAGAATCCATACCATTTTTGGCGGTAAAAATCCGCATCCCAACTATCTGGTGGGGGGGATGGCCTGTACCATCAACATTGACAATGACAACACCATCAATATGGAAAGATTGGGGCTGGTCTTCAAAGAAATCAGCAAGGCCAAGGCATTTGTTGAGCAGGTTTACCTGCCCGATCTGTTTGCCATCGCTTCTTTTTATAAAGACTGGACCTATGGCGGCGGGATCGATCATTTTCTGGTTTACGGAACGTTGGCGGAGCAGAACAAAAACAACAACCGCGACGAAATCTTCCCAGGCGGAGTGATCCTAAATCGCAATTTAAACGAAGTTTTTGACGTTGATCCCCGGGACCCTAAACAGGTTGAAGAATTTGTGGATCATGCCTGGTATGAATACAGCAGCGCGCCGGAAGGCAGGCATCCCTGGAACGGGGAAACCCGCGTTAAATACAGCGGTCCCAAGCCTCCCTATGAACAACTGGATACCCAGGGAAAATACAGCTGGATCAAGACGCCGCTCTGGAAAGGCAAACCGGTGGAAGTCGGGCCATTGGCCAGGATGTTGGTGGGCTATGCCCGCGGCAATGACCCCATAAAATCCAGCGTTGATGAAGCGTTGCAGCGTCTGGGCCTTGGTCAGGAGGCATTATTCTCAGCATTGGGGCGTACCCTGGCAAGGGGACTGGAAAGCAAGCTGATGGTTGATTACCTGCAAAAAAGCTATGATTTATTGCTGGCCAATATAAAGGCGGGAGACAGTCGGGTGTTTGACGGCAGCAAATGGGAACCCACCAGTTGGCCAAGTTCCGCCCAGGGGGTAGGATTTACCGAAGCACCGCGGGGAGCGCTGGGACACTGGGTGAAAATTAATAATGGCAAAATCAGTCTTTACCAAGCGGTGGTACCTACCACCTGGAACGCAGCGCCGGAAAGCAAGGGAGGCAAGGGCCCGTATGAAGCAGCCTTGATCGGAACGCCCCTGGCAGATCCGGAACAACCGCTGGAAATCCTGCGCATCATTCATTCCTTTGATCCCTGTATCGCCTGTGCGGCTCATATTATCGATCTGAAGAGCCGGCAGGATTTGGGCGAATGTCTATTCTGTTAAAAGGGGTGAAGGCTTATGTTGAAAAGAGCGGTTTATGTCTGGGAAGCCCCCATACGGTTGTATCATTGGATCAATGTGGTGCTGATTATCGCGCTGTTGATCACTGGTCTTTATATCGATAAACCCTTTGCCTTTCAAACCGGAGAGCCATATGCCAACTTTATCATGGGAAAAATGCGCCTTTGGCATGCACTGACCGCCTGGTTCTTTATCGCAAATTTTCTTTTTCGATTGTATTGGGCATTTGCCGGCAATGAGCATGCCCAATTCAAACCATGGCGCAAAGGATTTGTTGCCGATGGGATGGACAGTCTGAAGTACTATTTGTTTCTTAAAAAGGAGCATACGGTGCATACCGGGCACAACGTGATTGCCCAGCTCACTTATTTTTTTGTACTCTGGATCGGTTCGCTGTTCATGATTTTGAGCGGACTGGCCATGCAGGGAGAAATTGCGCCGGGGGGATTCCAGGAACGCTTTTTTGGTTGGGTAATTCCTTTATTCGGTATGTCTTCCCCGGTCAGGATGTACCATCATTTGGTCGCCTGGCTTTTTGTTGTATTTATCGCAGCGCATCTTTACTTGGTGATTCGTCAGGAAATTTTGGATGATGACGGCACCATATCTTCGATTTTCAGTGGTTATAAATATGTGATTGACGAAGCCGGAGCGAGTCATGAGAAAGAATAAGATCGTGATTTTAGGGATGGGCAATCCTTTGTTTCGGGATGAAGGTTTGGGCATCCATTTGATCAAGCGGCTCATGCAGGAGTTAATCACAGATGGAGTGGAGCTGGTGGATGGGGGGACGGATGGCTTGGCTTTGCTGAACGTAGTGGAAGCAACCGATTATCTTTTAGTCGTTGATGCAGTAATGGGAGACAATGCCCCGGGCACTGTTTGCAAACTTGCAGTACAAGACATGCCCATGCAGGTATCCGGTCATCTGTCTACCCATCAGACCGGCTTCCAGGAGATATTGGCGTTAGCTGCCTTGCGGGGCAGATTGCCGCAGCATTTGGTCTTGCTTGGAATTCAGCCGCAATGTCTGGATTGGGGGACGCAATTAAGTCCCCCGGTTGCCAGGGCGCTGCCTGAATTGACTGGCTTGATCAGCGAACAGCTTAAGGAATGGCTGGATTGTTAACCTGAAGGGATCAGGAAATCATCAGATCCACTGATTTGATGCGATATTTGAATTTGCCTCCGGGGGCGTTGACTTCCACCGTGTCCCCGGGTTTTTTCAGAAACAATGCTTTGCCTACAGGGGAATTATATGAAGTCAATGATACCTTGATCTTTTTATCAACCGGCGGATTGGCCGTCGGGTACGTAACGAAAATCTTATTGATACGTTTATTCTCCAGGTTTTCCAATTCAACCACACTACCGAAGGTTACACAAGGAAGACTGTTATCTTCGGAATCAGTTATTTGTGCTTCTTTTAATAAACGCTCCAGATGTTGTAAATATTGCATAAAGATCTCTTGATAGGTTTTGCGCTCAGCCGCGGGAACCATTTCCGTGTCGTTCAGAAGTTTGTTTTGTGTTTCAGTAAAATCCTTGAAGTGTTTCGATAATCGATCAAATACGAATTTTGAAAGCGTTATTTTTTTACTCATGGAAATACACTCCTTCTCCATTAAATGGAAAATTTAATGAAAAATATATAGAGGCACTTCGCTAGAACGAAGTGCCTCTGTTTTCATTTAGTTTAATATATGATACCACAATATAAAAATATTATCAATAATGGATGCAGGTGCCAAAAAATTGCAGGTAGTTTTTGCCGGACGGTAAAGGAATATGATAACCTTTGCCGAATATAATGGTAGAATTGTCGTGCATAGCGGCAGGCAGAGGAGTTGATCGTCACGACTCAATTGGTATGGCGTTTTTATTATTTTATGGCAGAGGATATCGAATCTCTGCAAAAGCTGACGGATATTTTTCATGGTCATGGGCTGCTCCTGGACACCAGCAATACTTTCGAATCAGACCGGCAAACCGAGGGTACCATGTACAACCTCGACTACCCGCAGGGGAAACTGAAGATATTGGCGGTCAAACCGACGCATGGGAATGAGCACTGGCAGACGGCTTTGAAAGAATTGCGAACATGGGAAGAAGAAGACCCTTTGGCGGCCATGGACATAGTGGAAGTGTTAACCATAATCGCAGGTACGGAACAACGGGAAGAAGCCGCAAAAACCGTCGCAGCTGCCCAGACCGGCGGAGACATTTACACACTGCAGAAAGGCAGATTGTCATGCCTGAAGCGTGACCGCAGCAAGCATCAAACTATTTATTTATTCTCCCGGGATAATAATGAGACGGATGATTTGTCCTTCCTTTCCCGTCGTTTGCCGCTGTTACATGGGGGCGTATTGCGTTTGCAAGCCTTGGACTTTCTTTTGCATGACCGCCTGTTATCCATTGGTCGGGAAAAAGAGGAGATCCAGCGGGGGTTGATCAAAGTTCTGCACACCAAGTTGGTCATGAACCAGGCGACTCTTATGGCGGCAGAGGAATTGGAAAATGAAATTCAAACGCTGGCTGCTGCCTATGGCAAACTGGTCGAGGATCAGAATATGCTTGTTGACGGACAAAAGAATTTCGATGCAGCCATGCTTGCCCTGCAAAGGCAGATTAATGTCGAAGCATTCTGGCAGGAACCTGCTGCTGTTTTTGCCCAATTAACCGAACCGTATCAGCAACGCCGGGATGAAATGAACAGATTACGGGATGAACTCAATGAGGTTCAGGAGGATTATCGGGCGGCCATGAATGTGGTCCAAAGCAAAATTGAGGTTATGAACAGCCGTACCAATATTGCAACCCAGGAGCAGATTAAAGGGTTGCTGGAAGTAAATACCGAAATGCAGAAACAAGGACTGGTTTATCAATATGCCGCCGGCTTGATTGAATTTATCGTTTTGGCCTATTACAGTCATACGCTCTGGTCACATCTGCAACATGCTGCCTATACGGTGATTCCCAGTTGGATTCAGTTTATAACCGTTATGTTGTTTTCCGGCAATGTGGTCTGGGCAACCCATTTGATTGCGGAATACAACCAGGGCGAGCATCATGTGCGCACCAAACTGCGCATTGCCTTGTTTTTGTTTTTGCTGCTATTTGTTTTTATCGTGGTCGGCAGCATCCTGGCAGCCGGTCACTCAACCGGGCATTGAAAAAACAGCTGCCGACATCGCCGACAGCTGTTTTTAAATATCCTATCCCAACATTTTTATAGCTTTCAGTCTTTCCGTGAGCCGTTTAAGGTGACCGGCTTCCTCTTTGGCGATTTGTTCAAGCATCAGCCTGGTTTCCGGATCTTCAGCCTCACCGGCCAGTCTGGTATAGTTCTGCATGGCTTTGGCTTCTTCTTTGGCTGCCAGTTCCAGCGCTTCTCTTAAATTCATGGCTTGATCTTCACCTCCATGTTTGACGTCACTATTATTATATAATTGCAGAGACAAAAAACCTAGCAAAAAACGATGATTGCCATAAAATCAAGATGGGCCGCAGTAAAAATCACTTGGCAGCCAATAAATCCACTCTGAATTTATCTCCAAAAAGGCGCAAAGGGATTTTGAATTCAGGAATACCGGCTGCATAGGGAGCAATTTCATATTGCTGGAAAACCATCACCAAGGCTTCCTCCTGCAAGTAAAAAGCCTGGTTGTCACTAATTTCCTGAAATCCCCTGTTACCCTCGAAATAAACAGGTTCGCCGTTGCTGATTTGTTTTTTAATCTCCTGATTAATGACACTGGCGTAATCATAGTTGTCAACGAAGAGGTTTTTCAAGGTAAGATCCTGACCGCTTTGCAAATCAACATTATAGGGCCTGCGCTCGGTTATTCCATGCGCACCTCCAGTATACTGATAATAATCAATTGTCAGGCTGAGCAGGTGCTGGTTTAAATATCCTGGCTGAAAGCGCGAATACAACACAAAATTGTGAATGGGAAAACCGGAAGCTTGTGCATTTGCCACGTATTGTTGTACATCTGCCTGTAGTATTTTTTCCAGTGCCAAGGCATCCTCGACAAAGCGATCGTTCAGTTTGGCTTGCAGCACTTCATCAGGCATCCCCTGCAAGCAAGGAATGCGCAGATTGGTTTCCATGTATTCGGCCAGACGATTATATGCCTTGGTCTGAATGGAAATGTCCTCAGGAGTAACCGGATCGGTATCAGTTATATGAATCGTCAGCTTGTATGTCTGGCCCGGCTGAACGCTTTCCCAGGGACGGGCATAACGTAGTTCCAATTCGGTTTTTCCATTCTGCAGGGCTTTAAATTTCCAATAGGTTCTGCCACCTTGGCCTACCATTGTTTCATTGACTGGAGAATCCGCTCTATAAGTCTTGTCAACAGCCAATTCCAGCAGTTTGTCATCAAAGGACTTGTTAAAATCCCAACTGTAACCGGTGCTTGGGTTGGATGCCAGGGATAAAATAAATTCCTGGCCGGATTTCATAACGTATTCCTGCTCGTGGTTGTTTTCATTAAGAGCAATCAGTTCGATACAGCGACTGGTGATGGCTGCCAGTTCCGCCCGGGTAAGCGAATCATTAGGCCTGAAATTTTGGCCGTCGCCTTTCATAATTCCGGTGTTGCTTACAAAGACCATGGCATTCATATCATCCTGCACCAGGTCCTGGGTATCGTTGTAGACCGGCATCATTAGGATCATCGGGACGGAAATTTTTTTTGCCTGAAAGCTGCGATAAATCGCATTGGCAACTTCAATTCGGGTCAGGTTGTGTGCGGGCGAAAAATTGTAATCGGTATAAAATATTTCATTAATGGCACACATTAATACCGCATCTGCATACCAGCTGTTATTGTCCACGTCCCGGTAAAAGTCACTGGCTACAGGCTGCTTGATAAAACGCAGCTGACCATAATCGAGATGGAAGGTATCGGTCAGCACCTTGGCCATTTGCGCCCGGGTGACCAGGCTGTCAGGGGCAAATACCCGGTATCCTTGCGGCGTTGTTCCCGTTCCCTGCATGATTTCAAGTTGAGCCAGTAACTGTATGTCTTGCTGTGCCCAATGACCATGAAGATCAATAAAATCCCCCGGAACCAGTTTGGCTTGGACGCCTGCCGTAAGAATAAAGACAACCAGCAACATCAGCAGACAAACATAGATTTTTTTCATCAATGCTCCACCTCTTTTAATCTTTCTTTATAATACGGCTGAAAAAGACATTTCTTGCATGGCTTTATCCGATTGCCTGTAACCAGTCAGGGCAAGGCTTTTTTTGGAGGAAGGCTGGCGATGACCAGAGCGCTAATGATAAAAGCCGCCCCGATAAAAAAGCTTGTCTTTAATACCTCATCGAGCAAGAGCCAGCCCAACAAGGAACCAACAACCGGCTGAAAACAAAGAAACAACGATCCGGCTCCGGCTTCCAATAGATCCATCCCTTTATTCCAGAGAAAGAAGGCCAGCGCAGTAGAGATCAAAGCGATATACAATGTTCCTGTCCATACCAGAGGGTTGGCAAACAGCCGGACCGTCTGATGCTGCATTTCTCCAATGGCAGCCGGGGTGGTAAACAGCAGCGCGAACAAAATCGCATATGTGGTTATGGTAAGTGATGAGTAGCGCGTGGAGGCTTTTTTAACATATACGGAAAGCAGTGCCCAAGTAATGGCAGCTACCATTAAAGCAATACTGCCGCCCACATTGATCGGCTCATTGCCGGTAATTCCAATGACTGCGATGATTCCCAACATAGACAGGAGCAATGCCAGAAGTTTGCGCCGGGTGATGGTTTCTTCCAACAGCAGCCAGGCCAACAGGAAGGTGAAAACCGGGGAACTGGAAGTCATCAATGCTCCGGTATGGGCGTCCGCCAGTTTGGTTCCAATGAACTGCGCCCCGATCGAAATAAAATAGCCAATAAAGCCAATCCAGGCCAGTAACAGGATATCCCGGCTGGCAACTTTGTGTTTTTTCGTTACCAGCAGGATTATTGTCAAAACGATCCCGGCTAGCGCATAACGCAACCATAGCAGGGTAAAAGGCGGTACATAATCAAGCACATATTTGCTGGCGACATACATGCTGCCCCAGATCGAGGCTGCCAAGGCCAAACATAGGGCTCCCCAATATTTCACGGGTGTTTCCTCCAATTTACAAATAAACATTGCTATTATAACAGATTGGAGGGTGCGTGAGGACAAATTCTTAAGCAAAGGCAGCCAACGAAAGGAACAATGAGGGGAGCGGGGCGGAGGCCGGCATAAGCAAACCTCCGCCAGGTATCATTTCATATTCAGATAGTCAAGCAACATGTTGGCAGCTTTTAGTTGATGATTTATGCGGGTTGCAAGACTCTCCCGAGAACAGGTTTCAAAGATAAAGCTGCGGGCGCCTACGGTGACTGCAGCAGCCCGGCTTATACTTCCTTTGACTGGGGGTTTGAGCAGGGAGAATTCCTTGCGTTGCAAACTTATGTTTTTATTCAAGGTTTTAACAATCCGACTGCCGATGGTTTTTACCGATGAAGAGGGGTAATATATAAGAGATTGTCCTACTGAAACGGTAGAAGGATTCCTGGCATAATCATAGCCCTCATGCATGTCCATCACCCAGTCGACATCGTAATCTTTGATGACTTTTAAAATTGAATTGGCCAAAATGCCGCGGGCCGGGCCGGTTTTGGTGCTGGGAAAGGCTCGGTTAAGGTCTAACTGCCCGCTAGCCACCCTTTTTTCCTCTGCAATGGCTAGCACATTGGCTTTGGGGATAACCAGCAATGTGCCCCTGCTGGGGCGGAGATTACAGACTTTAAGGGCGGCTTTGTAGCCAGCTATTTCATTGCCGTGTACGCCGCCGACGATCAACACTACCGGACCAGCCTTGCCGCTTTTAATTACATACAATTTGGTTTCATATTTGGTGCCGGAAGCTAGTTTTTTTACCTTTACCGAAGAAGCTGCTTCTGCCTTTATGGGAATCGCCAGGGCAGAGAAGAGTATGAAGAATGTGATTATGTATATTGCGAGTTTCCTATAATTGCTGCGAAAAATCAAGCTATCACCCTTTCAATGATTAAAATGAATGAAAAATCCTTAATGCTTCCCGGTCTTCTTTTTCAACATTATAAGACAACCAAGTTAATGGATTCAGTGGTAATTAATGACTTGTCCAAATTGCAAAAAGACTGGTTGCTGATGCGGTGATGATGGTAATTGGGCGAACTTCCATCCCCGTTTGGATAATGCAAAAATAAGGTTATAAAACTATGAAAAACCCGTAAAAGCCATAAATTACCTGATATAATTAAAGAAAATGTTTCAGAAGAGACAGTTTTGATCTCTTTCAGCCGGCAGCGAAGAGAGCGGAATGGCTAGCATAAAGAAACAGGCTCTCGAATGAGAAAAAGAAAGAAATGAAGAATACCCGGGAGCATCAGGGCTTCGATAAAAGATGGGTTGGCAGAATGATAATCTGTGATATGGAAGGTTAATTATGATGGAAATCACCAATAATATACGGTAGGATCGATTTATACATGTGAAAACGAAAAAATGACATAGGTGATTTGAATTTGGATCATAAAATTAAGCAATCGAATCGGTTAATAGAGCAAAAAAGCCCTTATTTGCTGCAACATGCCTATAATCCAGTCGATTGGTTTCCCTGGAGCGAAGCAGCTTTTACTAAAGCCAAACAGGAAAACAAACCGGTATTCCTTTCTATTGGTTACTCTACCTGTCACTGGTGCCATGTGATGGCGCACGAATCTTTTGAAGACCAGGCAGTAGCCGATTTATTAAACCGGCATTTTGTTGCCGTGAAGGTTGACCGGGAGGAACGCCCCGATATTGACTATATCTATATGATGGTGTGTCAAACCCTGACCGGTCATGGCGGCTGGCCGCTGACCATCATTATGGATTCTGAAAAACGTCCTTTTTATGCGGCTACCTATTTGCCCAAAGAGAGTCGGGGAGGGATGCCGGGTTTGTTGGAATTGTTGCCCCGGGTTGCCCGTTTGTGGGGGGAAGAAAAGCAAGCATTAATGCAATCAGGGCAGCAGATCAGTCAGTTGATTGACATGAAGCCGGAAAAGGGTGAAAAACAGACGGTTGATTTGTCTTTGCTGAGCACCGCCTATCACCAATTTACCCGAAGCTTTGACAATCAGTGGGGAGGGTTCGGCCCGCCGCCCAAGTTCCCAACGCCGCATAACCTGCTGTTTTTGCTGCGCTATTATGAAACCATGAAGGAAGACCATGCCCTGCAGATGACGGAAAAAACTTTGCAAAGCATGTATCGGGGCGGCATGTATGACCATGTCGGATTTGGTTTTGCTCGCTATTCTACCGATCGTGTCTGGCTGGTACCGCATTTTGAAAAAATGCTTTATGACAATGCTTTGCTTGCCATGGCTTATTTGGAGTGCTACCGGCTTACCAACCATGCCTTTTATGCTACGGTCAGCCGGGATATCTTTGCTTATGTCCTGCGCGATATGACTGGAGATGCAGGGGCGTTTTTCTCGGCGGAGGACGCGGATTCAGAAGGGGAAGAGGGCAGGTTTTATCTGTGGAGCAAAGATGAAGTCGAGCAGATTTTAGGGCAAAAGGCCGAACGATGGGCGCAGACTTACGATATTAGTGCAAAAGGGAATTTTGAAGGCAAAAATATCCCCAATCTGATTCACTCTGCCAATTATTATGAAGCGCGTCTGGGGATGGAGGCAGAAAGGCAGTTAATGCTGGCTTGCCGGGCGCAAAGACCACGACCGCTAAAGGATGACAAGGTGCTGACGGCATGGAATGGATTGATGATTGCGGCGCTTGCCCAAGGAGCAAGGATATTAAAAGAGGACAGGTATTGGCAGGCAGCCTGCCGGGCAGTGGATTTTATCAATTCTCATCTGCGTCGTGACGATGGCAGGCTATGGGCAAGCTATCGCGAGGGGCAGGCGGGGCATCTGGCTTATGCGGCAGACTATGCCTATTTGATTTGGGGTCTGCTGGAGTTGTATAAAACCGGCAGGGATGAAAACCATCTGGCCATGGCACAACAATTCAATCAGGATATGCTGCGCTTTTTCTGGGATCAGGAAGCTGGCGGATTGTTTTTCTATGGGAATGATGCCGAGACCCTGCTGACACGTCCCAAGGAGGGCCATGACGGTGCGATGCCTTCTGCCAATGCAGTCGCAGCGATGAATTTCCTCTATTTGGCCCGGCTGACGGGGGACGAGGAGTTGGAACAGAAAGCCGGACAAACGTTGGATTGTTTCGCTGCTCAGATTGCAGCGCAGCCAACTGCACATTCCTATTGGCTTCTAATGGTTAACGAAAAATTCTTCCCGCAAGGCAGGATCGTGTTGTCATAAAATTGGAAAAATTTATCAAATTGTTGACGGCAGAGATTCGTTGGTGTGCTATAATGAGGCTAAACAGGCCCATTCAATTATGTGAGGAGGAATTTGTTTGGAAACCAGAAATTGTATAAAAGAGCGCCGCAGCATGCGCAAATTTACAGAACAGCCGGTCAGTGACGAACAACTGCAGGAGCTGTTGGAAGCGATTCGCTGGTCACCTTCCTGGGCCAATACCCAGTGCTGGGAAGTGGTGGTTATAAAAGACCAAGCTCGCAAAGAGCAGCTGGCAGGCATGCTGTCAGAAAAGAATCCGGCTGGCAAAGGCGTAGTCCAGGCTCCCGTCGTTTTGGTGGTTTGTGCCCGGTTGGGTGTGGCTGGTTATGAACATGGAGAAGGTGCTGAACATGTTTTTGCCACGGACAAGGGCGATTGGTTTATGTTTGACACCGGCATTGCCAGTCAGAACATTTGTCTGGCTGCCTATGATATGGGATTGGGTACGGTTCATGTTGGGCATATAAACCATCATGAAATTGATCAATGGCTGGGTCTGCCGGAAGAGGTTTGTTCGGTGGAGGTCATCCCGGTTGGTTATCCGGCCAAAGAAGGCAAGGCACCACCTCGCAAACCGTTGGGGGATTTCGTCCATTTTGAGAAGTACGGGCAGAAGCAGAGTTGATGAGAGTTGAACGAGTATATGGGGGGAGCCGGGCATGGCGGTAAGTCTGTTTGATGTGGTAGGGCCGGTCATGATAGGGCCATCCAGTTCACATACGGCCGGGGCAGCTCGCTTGGGGAACATGGCCCGACGCATTTGCGGGCATGGTTTTCAAAAAGTGGAGTTACTTTTGCACGGATCCTTTGCTCATACCGGCAAAGGCCATGGGACTGAAAAGGCGTTGCTGGGCGGTGTACTGGGCTTTAAGGCCAGTGATGAGAGGATCAGGGATTCTTTTGCCTTGGCGGAGCAACAAGGAGTAACGTTTTCTTTTGCTGAAATTGATCTGGGGGAACAACATCCCAACAGTGTAAAAATCATATTCCATGACGGGAAAACGACTTGCAGTATCATCGGTTCATCGATTGGCGGCGGGAAGATCCTGATCAAGGAGATTGACGGCATGGCACTGGAATTCAGCGGCGAATACCCAACCCTTATAACCCGGCATCATGACGAACCGGGAGTCGTGGCCAAGGTCAGCGCAATCTTGTCACAATACGGGGTCAATATCGCTTTTCTCAAAGTTTTTCGTCAGTATCGGGCCGGTGAAGCTTCGATGGTAATTGAAACCGACCAACCTGTAGAACCGGAGATCCTGGCGCAACTGGAAGCAGTTGAAGGAATAAATCGGGTCATATTTGTTGACCTGGATGAATAGGAAACGGAGGGATGGCATGTATCAGTTCTCAACTGCCCAGGAATTGCTGGCCATGTGCGAGAGGGAAAAGGCTGGTATTGCAGAAGTCGCCCTTCGTTCTGAAATGGAAGCTTCCGGCCAGGCCAGGGAATACATCTGGTCCAGGATGGAAGAACTATATCAAGTTATGCAGGAAAGTATCAAAAACGGACTGGCGCCTGACCGCAAGACCTTGGGCGGCTTGATCGGCGGCAATGCCTATAAATTGCAGCAGCAAATGCAAAAAGGGTGTCTCAGCGGGCAGACGGTGCTCAAGGCGGCCAGCTATGCGCTGGCGGTGACCGAAGTCAATGCTTCCATGGGCAAGATCATTGCCGCGCCGACGGGAGGCGCCAGCGGGACGCTGCCTGGAGTGATTGCTGCTTTTATTGAAGACAGGAAACTCGGAGATGAAATGGCGGTACAAGCTTTGCTGGTGGGAGCGGCGATCGGCAAGATCATTGCCAGTCAGGCGACGCTTTCAGGGGCAGAAGGAGGATGCCAGGCGGAATGCGGCTCGGCAGCAGCCATGGCGGCGGCAGCGGTAGTCTATTTGGCAGGTGGAACGGCAGAAATGTCCGTGGATGCAGCTGCGATGGCATTGAAAGGTCTGCTGGGCTTGGTATGTGATCCGGTGGCCGGTCTGGTGGAGGTACCCTGCTCCAAACGCAACGCCATTGGCACTGCCCATGCCGTACTCTGTGCTGATATGGCGCTGGCCGGGATCACCAGCTATATTCCTTTTGATGAGGTGGTGGAGGCGATGTCCCGGGTAGGAAGAATGATGTCCCCGGATCTGCGGGAAACAGCCCGGGGGGGATGTGCCGCAACCCCAACCGCCCGTGCCTATGTGCTGAAGATGAATCAGTTGCGAACAGAGCAATAATATTTTTATTCACTTGCTATGCTTTTTTTCGTTTTCGGGGAATATATCTACTAACAGAGAACATTTTTAGGGGGTAGATCTGTGATACGTAGATATGTTCTTTTTCTTTGCCTGTGGTTGCTGGGTTGTTGTTTTTTCATGACTTCTGCCGTCCAGGCTGAACAGAATGCTGAACCGATGAAAACAGAGAGGATCCGCGTTGACCGAACGGATTTTCCGGTTTTGTATTGCGGGCAACCGAGGCTGGAAGGCGAAGCGATTTGGATGGTTCAGGCCCGCTTGCGGGAACTTGGCTATGAAATAATCCCCAGCGGTCAGTATGATGAAAAAACTGCGGAGGCTGTTATGATGTTTCAAACCGCCCATCGCCTGCAGGCGAACGGAGTGGTCACCCAACTCGTTTGGGAGAATTTAATGTACGATGGAGGCAGTCAACCCTGTTTGACCAGTCAGGAACAACCGCAGAAGGCAAGCGTCGAAATTGATTTAATCAAGCACCGTCTGACGGTTTTTCAAAACGGTGATATCATCAAGGAATACCCGGTAGGGGTGGGCAAATCCTCCACTCCTTCACCGCTGGGTGAATGGAAAGTGGTACACAAGGGGGTCAACTGGGGCAACGGCTTTGGCACCCGCTGGATGGGACTGAATGTACCCTGGGGAATCTATGGAATTCATGGCACCAACAAACCCTATTCCATAGGTGCTTCCATGTCGCATGGCTGTATTCGCATGAGGAACCGTGATGTCGAAGAGCTTTACCCGCTGATCCCGCTTGGAACCCGGGTCAGGATCGTGGAAAACGGTCAAATTTTTCCCCGGAATTTTTCCGGCCACGCTTTAATAATCAAAAACAGCGGCCAGAATGTCGTATATCTGCAGAGCCGGCTCAAGGAAAAAGGAATTGTTTTCGATGCTGCCGACGGACGCTTTGGTCATATGACAGAACTGGCAGTGAAGTATTATCAGGCCTGGCATGGACTGGAGCCGACCGGCATTGCGGATGAAGCCACCTATCGCTCCCTGGGGATGATTCAATAAGGCCTACCAACCGTTCAGCTATAAAGACAGTCACCCGGTAAGAGGGGATGGTTCAAGATGGTTGGGAATAATTGTTTATTTGGCAAGGAAGAGACGGATCAAAGAAAATTTGGTTCGTCTTTTATTGTTGATTGTGATTGCTTTCCGGTTCCTTTAAACTGATAGCATAGTTTTAAAAGGAGTGCTTTTGTGTCTGACCTGGTAAGCCTTTGGCCGACGGTAACGTAATTGCAGTTATAGGTTGTCCAGTCGGGAAGATTTAAAAAGGAGGATATGATTATGCAGCGTTTGCTCGGGGCAATCAAAGGCATTGTCCAAGGACTTGTAAAAGCGGTATCTCGTTTTCCCTTGACGGTTATTGCTTTGGTCATTGCCACCGGTCTGGTGTGGTATATGATTTCTCTGGACAAGAATCCGGATCTCTTCATTCAGAAACTTTTGTTTACTTGTTTGCTGGGAGCTTTTTTGGGTGTTGCTGTTCAGTTCAGCTGTGAGAGATTCGAACGTCTGGGTCGGCTGAGATGGCTGACATATACTGGGGCAGCTTTGCTGGCAGGAGTCTATTATGCAAGCTTGGGCGCATCGCCGAGCATTGAATTTGATGTCCAGATTAGAACTTTGGTGGCGGTCTTTGCCATGTTCAGTCTGGCTTTGTTTATCCCGACTTACAAGGAGGGATTCGATTTTGACAGCCTGGCGCTGATCCATTTCAAGTCAGCCTTTACTGCGGTGCTCTACTCAGCGGTATTATCGGCCGGCTGCGCCAGTATCATCGCGGCTGTTGACATTCTGCTGTTTCATATTGACGAGAGCGCATATGCTTACAGTATGAGCTTCATCTGGATTCTATTTGCGGTGCTTTACTATTTGTCTTTGCTGCCCCGCTTTAACTCACAAGATCAGAATGATCGCGAGTATGCCGAGGGGGAGAGCAATTATCCACGTATTTTGGAGATATTGGTGTCCTATATTGCCATTCCTTTGGTCGCCGTTTTTTCCATGGTTCTAATTGCTTATTTTTTCAAAATCCTGATCACCCTGCATTGGCCCGCCGGGCAGCTTGGCCCGATGGTCCTTGCCTATTCAGCTGCCGGTCTGATCATTTATATTCTGGCCGGGCGGTTGGAAAATCGATCCACATCTTTATACCGCATGATATTTCCCAAGTTGCTCATCCCGGTGGTCATTATGCAATTGGTTTCGGTTGGGATTCGGGTGCAGGCATTTGGCATTACTGAGTCCCGCTATTACGTTGCTTTATTCGGCATCTTTGCCATTGTCATAGCGGTTTTCCTGAGTTCTAAACCAAAAAGCAGAAACGGCCTGATTGTGGTCTTGGCAGCCGCCTTTGCGATTTTGTCAATAGTGCCGCCAATCGACGCTTTTACCGTATCCCGGGTCAGTCAGACCAGCCGTTTGGAAAAAATGCTGCAAACCCAGGGCATTCTGGTTGACGGGCAGCTCAAGCCCCAGGCAGACGTTCCAATGGAATTGAGAATTGAAGCTACCAGTATTCTCAATTACCTGCAGAACCGCAAGTATACTGCGGAGATTGATTGGCTGCCGGCTGATTTTAATACAAACAAAGACATGCTTAAAACCTTTGGTTTTGAAACGGCTTATCCGGGATATCCAGGTGAAGATAAATATTTTTATGCCCATCTCAATATGGACGATCCCATTGCCATCAAGGGCTACGACATCATGTACAATGGTCATTCCTATCGGGGGCAGGGAAAAAATGAGATAAAGCCGGTTTATTTTACGGTTGATCAGGTAAAGTATCAACTGATGGTGAACCGGGTTTCGCCGCAGGAAACCATTGTGGCGGTGCAAGATGCGCAGGGCAAGGAAATGGTGGCGACGGGTCTGTACGATTTTGCCCAGTCTTTGCAGGGTATCACCGAATCGTCCAAAGGCTCGCTTAGTTCGTCGGAGATGACGCTGATAAAAGAGCATAACGGGGCCAAACTATACGTCTTGTTGCAGGATGTGAATGTTGCTCTTGGCAACGGTTCGGACGCTGGGGCCGATTATACCTTTCTGGTATTCTTCGATGCTGCGGAATAATCTCACCTCAGCCCATCACTGAAGGCACATGGCTGGAAGAACAGTTTATTTGGCCCGCGGGGGAATTGACAGGGAACAGTTTGGAATGGACATGGATACAGAACCGGGTATGAAATGTAAAAGTGACTCATCTGCAGCTAGACGGGAAAATGAATCAATGGCAACGGGGCTGACATACAATGCCGGCCCCGTTTCATACTTATTTATTCGCTTCCGCAATCCCTTTTTCAATATTGTTAATGTGTTCCAGCATAGCGTTTCTGGCAACTTGCGGGTCGTGATTGCGAATGGCTTGAAAAATGGCATCATGTTCCCTGAGAATCCGCTGACCCGTAGGAGGGTCGGAATAGAGTTTCTCCCGATTGGAGCGCAGGGAATGATGCATTAAATCCGCAATCGTATTCATCAGTCGCAGCAAGATGGTATTCTGGGTTGCTTCCGCAATCGCGAAATGAAAACGCAAATCTGCATCTACTGCAGTGCGGGTGTTTTTAGCTGCTTTCATCGAACACAAGGATTCTTCAATTCGATCCAGGTTATCCGCAGTTGCTCTTTGGGCTGCCAGCGCTGCCATTTCAGTTTCCAGCACCCTTCTGACTTCCATCATTTGCACTTCCGGATTGCCTTCCACCGTCAATAACAACGTCAGCGGGGCAAAAGTTTCTGCATCGCTGGTCTGCCTGATGAAGGTTCCCTCACCCGGTTTGATTTCCAGAATGCCGAACGCTTCAAGTGTTGTGAGGGCTTCCCGGACAGAGGCCCGGCTGACATTTAATGATTCAGCCAGATCGCGTTCGGAGGGTAATTTATCCCCCGGTTTAAGCTCGCCATTGGTAATCATGGCTTTTAATTGTTCTACAATTTCTTCCCAAATCTTCTTGGTTTTAATAGGTTGGAAGATCAAAATACCACCTGCTTTTCTGCTCGGGTAGGAATTTTGCTTTTGCAGACGAACTGCAGGACGCATTCCTGTCCTTCCGGTATTATACCATTGTGGGAATGACATGTATATCCTGGTGAGCGCAGGTGGTCATGACCATGCAAGGCTAAATGAAAGCACTGTGATTGCCAGCTCGCCTTTGTACAGACAAACCCATCAAGACTAGATCGTGATCTTGGAACGTTCACGCATAAATGCGATTTCGCGATCGATGTCGGCTTGAATCTCTGCGATGCGTTGGGCAGCGTCAGGCCCTTTAAGCAGGCGATTGAAGCGACCTTGCTTTTTCAGATATTCATTCACCGGCGCGGGTTCTTTTTTTCCGCTGATGATATTGGTACTAGGGCTGTTGAAATTGACTTGGCCATTCTCTGCTTCCCATAACAGCCATGCGCCGCTGTTGACTGCCATACGACTCATCTGTACGGTTTCCGGCATGTCAAACTGCCATCCCAAATAGCAGGGGGCCAGAATTTCAATATATTTCATGCCAGGGATGCTTTTGGCTTTAACCACCTTGTCATACAAATCGCCGGGGTAGGCTACAGTAGCGGTAGCTACATAAGGAATGTTATGTTCCAGCATCAGTAAGGCCATATTCTTCTTGGGCTGACGCTTGCCGCCCGGCGTAGTGGTGGTGTAACTGCCGCGCGGCGTTGCACCGCTGCGCTGTACGCCGGTATTGCTGTACGCTTCGTTGTTATAGCAAAAGTGAATGATATTGTCATTGCGTTCTGCAGCTGCAGAAAGTGCCTGAAAGCCTATGTCATATGTCCCGCCGTCTCCTACCCAACTGAATACGGTAGGCAGCTCGCCTTGCAGGCGGCCTTTTTCTTTCATTATTTCCAGTGCATGGGTTATACCTGAGGCCGAGGAACCGGCGGTTGCAAAACAAATATTTATGCATGGCCAGTTGTAACCCAGTTTAGGTGTCATGCCCATACTGGCGACCGAGCAGGAAGGGGTCAACAACATGATGGCATTGGGGCCCAAAGCCTTTCCCACAATACGCAGCGCCATCGTGGCAGGGCATCCGCCGCAAGCCCCGTTGCCGCTTAATACTTGTTCTGTATCCGGCAATTTTTTTATACTGGTAGTCATATTCCATCCATTCCTTTCGTGGTCCTTGCTGCTATTCTTCCAGCATGGACAGGATCTCGTCGGCCATAAAACGGCGGGTCAGATCAATGCCCCCGATACCTATTACCCGGTTTTTGACGGTGATATCATTGCGTCGGCCAAAGAGTACGCTTTTTAATTCCGCTGCCAGAATACCGCCGGGATGGCCGAAGTTATAATTGCGATCCAGTACCATCACCTGTGCATTTTGCGGCAGGACGTTGATAATATCCTCGGCCGGGAAGGGTAAAAACAGGCGTGGCCTTAAAAGGCCGGCTTTGATACCCTGTTCACGAAGAATGTCAACGGAGAGCCTTAATTCCGCTGCCATGCTGTTGATTGCAAAAGCAACCACCTCGGCATCTTCCAGCCGATAGGTGTCAATCGTATCGCCATCCCACATGCCAGTGATAGCACGATATTCTTCTGCCGATTGTTTGACCAGGGGCAGACAGGCCATGACATCCTCGGACAGCATCTGGCGGTATGGAGCATATTCAGGCGCATTGGTCACATTGCTGAAGGAAGAGGGATGATTGGGGTCAAGCCGCCATTCCGGCTGGTGCGGAGGCAGGAAACGGTCGATATCCTCCTGGGGAGGGACGGTAAGAGGCATCAGACAATGGGAGATGGCAAAACCATCAAAGTTGACCATCACTGGGATGTTGATTTGTTCAGCCACCCGAAAAGCCTGTAAAATGGTGTTGAATACTTCTTGGTTGGATGAACAGTGATATTGGATCCAACCGGTGTCACGCTGCGCCATGGAATCTTGATGATCTGCCCACAAAGTCCAGGGAGCAAAAATACCACGGTTCACGTTGCACATCACCACCGGCAAACGTCCTCCGGAGGCCATATGTAGAACTTCGTGCATATATAGCAAGCCATTGGCTGAAGTGGCCGTGAAAACGCGGGCACCGGCAGCAGAAGCTGCGACAGCCGCCGCCATGGCGCTGTGTTCACCTTCTACCGGGATGAATCGGGCATTCAACTCGCCTTTTTCAACCATGGCAGACAACGCTTCCATAATACTGGTCTGAGGAGTAATCGGATAGCCGGGCACGACATCTACACGTGCGCTTTTTACAGCCAGAGCGGCAGCATAATTACCGGTTTCCATTGTAACTTGCGCTGGTTTCATACGGTTACTCCTCCTTTTCCATACGAATTGCGCCCGTGGGACATTCCAGGGCACAGACACCGCATCCTTTGCAGTAGCGGTAGTCGATGATAATTTCTTGACGGTCAATGACTGCTTCCGGACAATATATCCAGCATAGCTGACATTTGGTGCATTTTTGCATATCAACAACCGGCCGGTGCACCCGCCAGGAACCGGTGTCACCTCCAGCTCCTTGCATTGGCCAGGAAATCGGCCGGTAGTCTTTCGTGACGGACTTCATTTATTCCATTCCTTTCGTCAATCCAAATATTAAGCGCTTAATGCAGCACTAACTTTCATTACCGAGTTATAGGCCTTGTTGGCGGGAGCCAGGTTGCGCTCGCCGTTTTTGCCCGGCCATTTGTTCAGCAGCGTTTGTTCCATAACTTGCTGCGGAATGTTCAGCACCCGGCAAACCGCACCAAACAGAGGGATATTGATCATGGGCCCGTCAGCGGAGAAAAGCCCGGCTTCACATGCGATGCCATCGGCATCAACATGCCAGGTGTCATGTTGTTTGACGGCGATTTTACTGGGCGTATTGATGATTACCGAACCAATCTCAGTAATCCCTTCGCTGATTGCGGCATCGGTGAGTTTTTCACTCATAACCACCACATAATCAGGCAGTTCACATTGACTGTGGGCAAAAATTGTGGTAGGAGACATACGCACCGCTGCCCGTACCGGTGCACCGCGGCGTTCGACCCCGAAACAAGGCAGTGCCTGCCCTTGCTCACCGTTTTCCAGTGCGGCCTGGGCCAGCAGATGAGCCAGGGTAACGGAACCCTGTCCGCCAAAACCGTTAATTCTAAGTTCCAACATATTTTGTTCCTCCATTCTTCCCTGGATCCTTTGAGGCACATATTATCTGCAACTTGACCAATCCAAGCTCATCAGACGGTAATGTTTTCCTCGAAGACGGGTTTTGTCAACTGGCTGTGTTGCCAACTGACTCGATGTTCTGGTGGTCTGACCAGTATACCAGATTATTATTCGCAATGAAACTAAATAATTCCTTCTTTTTTTAAAAAATTATGTAAGACATTATTTGATAATGTTGTGGGGATCTATGATTGCTAAATTAATTTGAAATTTTATTAAGGCTGCCAAAAAAACGGCAACAATGCGCTTATAAATCAAATTAATATGTTGACGCTTCGGATATTACGAAGGATAATAATTATAGTCATATAAAATTATAAGGAGGAGCTTGCATGCACAAATTGACACAAAATTTACCGATCTGGCGTGATAACGACATCAACTGGGACAAGGAATTCGAAAAGTATTTGGCAGAGAACAAGACCCTGGCTTTTATGATGCTGAAGAATGCCAAGATTTTCAAAGACAAAGTCATACTTATGCAGAAAAATGTCAAAGGTGAATGGGAATCACTGACCTGGACAGAATTTGGTGAGCGAATCACGGCATTGGCTAAAGCGTTGATTGATAAGGGCATACAGCCTGGGGATATGTGTTCAGTTTTTGCACGCAATTGCTCTGAATGGGCAATATCAGATCTTGGTATTCTGGCAACCAGAGCGGTATCTGTACCGATTTATGCGACCAACTCCAAGGAAGAAGCCGAATATATTATTAATGATGCGGAAGTCAAGGTGGTATTTGTCGGCGATCAGGATCAGTATGACCGGGCTGACAAGATTATCGCCAATAACCAATACCTGCAATTTATCGTCGCCATGCAGGACAATATCAAAATATCCGGCGAAAAGAGCGAGTATCTTAGCAAGCTTATTGAAAAGGGTAAAAAATTAAAAAATGATAAGGAATTTGATGATCGTCTCAACAATGTTCACCCCGATGATAAAGTTACCATCATCTATACTTCAGGAACCACCGGGAACCCCAAAGGTGCTGTTCATACCCACAGAACTTTCCTGACCGGCATATTTCCTTCATTGCGCTATCCTGAAGCCGGACCCGATTATACCTCGCTTTGCATTTTGCCGCTTTCCCATATCTTTGAAAGACTCTGGTCCTACGGATGTATGAGCATTGGGGTGAAAATAGGTTATTGTCCCAACCCGGCTGATTTTATGGAATATATGGTTCATTATAAACCGCAGTTCATGACCAGTGTGCCGAGGATCTGGGACAAAGTTTACGGCACCATCCATGCCGGTATGAAAAGCGCCGGCGGTGCGAAGTACAAAATGTTTGAATGGTCAAAAGGCGTAGGCATTGAAGCTTATCGCAGCAACCACTACGGATTTAAATATAAAATTGCTGACAAATTGGTCTTCAGCAAGATTCGCACCATGTTGGGAGCGGATCATTGCAATATCTATCATATCGGCGGTTCTGCTTTTGCTCCCGATGTAAATGAATTCTTCCAGGCAATCGGTATCAATATAGCCATGGGCTTTGGATTAACCGAGTTTTTCCCGGTTTGCGTCGGGTTCAGGGACAATGCCATTCCCGGTTATTGCGGCGTGTTGCTGTCCATGTGCCAGGCGCGGATCTCCGATGAAGGGGAAGTGCAGCTCAAAGGCGGCATGTCCATGACCGAGTATTACAAAAATCCTGAAGCGACCAAAGAAATATTTACTGAGGACGGATGGTTCAAGACCCAGGATGTAGGTGAATTGCATTTTGTAGAAAAGAATGGCGAAAAACTAGGCTATATTAAAATTACTGACCGTATCAAGGAACTCATCATCACCGCCGGCGGCAAAAACATTTCCCCGCAGCAGATCGAATCGCTGCTGGGCAATGAAGTTATGATCTCACAATT
Organism: Syntrophomonas sp.; assembly: GCA_035447945.1. Classification (GTDB taxonomy): domain Bacteria; phylum Bacillota; class Syntrophomonadia; order Syntrophomonadales; family Syntrophomonadaceae; genus Syntrophomonas_B. The sequence goes on along the minus strand of DAOTHZ010000012.1, from coordinate 4,526 downwards.
TGTTTGCATCGGAGAAAATCGGAAATTCCTTTCCGCATTGGTGGTACCAAACTTCCTTATCCTGGAAGATTATTGTAAAAAGAATAATATTGAGTATACATCACCGGAACAGATTATTCAAAATCCTGCCATCTATAAACTATATGAAAAGCTAATTGCGGATAAAACCAAGAGCCTCGGGCAGGTGGAAAAAATCAAGAAATTTGGGCTGCTTCCCCAGGAACTTACCCAGGAGGCCGGAGAACTGACTCCGACGTTGAAGCTGAAACGAAAATTTATCGATCAGAAGTACAAACCGCTGATTGACAAACTCTACGAAGACTAAACGAGGTTCCCGCTACCAGGCACCCCGGTATCAACCACGGGGTGCTTTTTTAGTGTGCTCATTCAGGGGGCATTTTTTATAACGCGCCGGCAGACTGGTTATATAACTCACTTTAATAGCTATGATATTAAATACATATGATAAAATAAGGCTTGGTAAGATACGATTGTTAATGCTGGAGCTAACCAACAGAGGAGTTGAGTCTACACATGAGAGAAATCGTCGATGCCCGCGGGCTAAGCTGTCCACAACCGGTGGTTCTGACCAAAAAGGCGCTGGAACGGGAAGAGGTAAAGGAAGTCCTGACGATCGTTGACAACCCGACCGCCCTGGAAAACGTAGCACGGATGGTTAAAACGCTGCAATTGGGAAGTGTTGTCGATGAAAAGGAAGGCCAGTACTATATCAGTATTTTCAAGGAGGAAGGACTACAGGGCAAGAATGAAAAAGAAACGCTGGAAGGTGACACAGTAATCCTCATCAACAGCAATGTGTTGGGTCAGGGAGATAACAAACTGGGGGGAATATTGATGAAAAGCTTCTTATACACCCTGACCCAGTTGGAAGGCGAGATCAAGAGTGTTATTTTTATGAACAGCGGGGTTCTCCTCACCACGGCAGGATCTGAATTAATTGAACACCTGCAGGTTCTGGCCGAGCATGGAACGGAGATTCTTTCCTGCGGAACCTGTCTTGATTTTTACAATGTCAACAATAAACTGGCGGTGGGAACAGTGACCAATATGTACACCATCACTGAAAAACTTCTGCACGCTGGAAGAGTCCTGAATTTCTGATTTACATTAGGTAATTAAAGGGCCTGGGCAGGTTGGAACCGTCGGGGACTAGGGTGCTGCCATCAGGACCGCTTCTTTGCCCTATTGACATCAGCTTTGCTTATCAAAATTCTTCCACATTTCATTGCAACAGTAACCAAAACGGCCAGTTTATTAATAATCTATAGATATAAGGGAAAAATGAAAACAACTCTAAATACGGGAGGGTGTCTGGATGGGATGGAAAGATAAAGGAACGTATTTTGTTGAGGAGATTGAACTGGCAGTGGATGGCTTATGCGAGCGCATCAGAGAACTCGTTCAGGAAGGCAACGTTCGCCGCTTGATTATTCGCAAGGAGAATGGTGACAAGTTGCTGGAAGTACCGCTTACCGCCGGCGTAGCCGTAGGCGGTGTGATTGCTGTGATTTGGCCGCTGATTGCCGCTGCTGCGGCGGTGACTGGATTAATGACCCGGGTAAGGGTTCAAGTCATCAGAAAATGGGACGATTCATAATGAGTAAAGGGGACTCCGGATAACGAGATCAGACGAGATCATATGGTATGATAGAAATGTAAACAAATAGGCCATTATGCTGGCCAAACATTTTAACAAAAGGAGGAATTGGACATGCGTTTGAGTGCCCGCAACAATTTTAAAGGCAAGGTTGTTAAAATCGTACCCGGTGCGGTGAATACGGAAGTGCATCTTCAGCTTGCCGGAGGAGAAACCATTGTCTCAGTCATTACCAAGGAGTCTGCTGCAGGCCTCGGCCTGGAAGTCGGCAAGGAAGCCTATGCAGTTATCAAGGCCTCCAGTATTATGATCGGAGTGGATCATTAAAAAATTACCGGATATTTTGCAGCAAGGGAAATCAGTCCCTTGCTTTTTTTTGGAGAATTGGCTTCAGAAGAGCAATCCGAGCCAAGAAAGAACCGGTACTGAGAAAGACTGAGAAAGAGGGAGGAAAATCCCTGAAAACTAACGAGCACAATTTTTGAATTATGCTATAATGTTTCAAAAAGAAAAGGAGGCCAGGCTGTGAATATTGCGGTCGTGGATGGCCAAGGGGGCGGTATTGGCAGGCTCATCGTGGAAAAACTGCGGCAAGAGCTGGGTGCATCTGTAAAGATTATTGGTCTGGGCACCAATGCGGTAGCCAGTTCGGCCATGCTCAAAGCGGGTGCCAATGAAGGGGCTAGCGGAGAGAATGCCGTTATCTACAACGTGCGCAAGGTGGATTGCATCGTTGGCTCGGTGGCAATTCTCGCAGCCAATGCCTTTGCCGGCGAGCTTAGTCCGCCCATGGCAGAAGCCATTGCTTCAGCGGAGGCAGTGAAAATATTGATCCCGCTGAACCGTTCGGGAATAAGAATATCCGGGGCAGCAGGAGAACCGCTGCCAATCCAGGTGGATCATCTCATTGAGCAGGTGCAGGAGTTTGGCAGACAAATGGAATTGCTCTGCAGAACATGACATGGATCACTATAATCATGGAAAGGTGGGGAAACTATGTGCAAAGATCTGCCTCCGCTGGAGAGAGCGATTCAGTTTCACGGTCATATTTGTCCCGGCTTGTTAATGGGCGTACGCGTGGCTGAATTTGCGCAGAAGCATTTGGGTGTAAACCAGGATATTGACGAGGAACTGCTGGCGATTGTTGAGACCAATTCCTGCGGAGTGGATGCCATTCAGTCCATTTTAGGCTGTACGTTCGGCAAAGGCAATTTAATTTTCAAAGATTACGGCAAAAATGTATATACGATTGCCAGTCGGGAGAAAAACAGTGCGGTTCGCATTGCTCAAGTTTATCGTGAGCAAAAAAGTCCGGAATCTATTCGTTATCGCCAGTTAAACAGCAAGGGACACCTGACGGAGGAAGAAGAAGCGGAAAGAGAAGAGTTGCTGGCGTGTATTTTTGAGCAGACCATGAGTGCACCCTTTGCAGAACTCTTCAATTGGCAGGACGTGGAACTCGACTTCCCGGAAAAGGCGCAGATCCATGCCACGGTGCAATGCGCAATATGTGGCGAAGGGGTTATGGACAGCAAAACAGTTACAGGACCGCAAGGCTATGTATGTCCAGATTGTTTGCAGGCAAAGGAGGCTTCCATCAATGTGTGAATCAAACGTCTATCTTGATCGCGCCGGTCACAAGGAATTACTTATGGAAAGCGTAGACCGGATTATTCCGGCGGAAGATGGCAATATCTTTATGGAGAGTATTTTTGGGGAACGCAAGGTGGTCAGAGCACGAATCAAGGAAATGGAACTGGTGCATCATCGCATCATCCTGGAGGAGATCGACAAGCCGGAAGTGGTTGATCGCCATCCGGAAATCTGGCTGGAACCGGATACCGATCACGGTCATTTTCATGCCGGCGAGGAAGTGGTTTTGAAGCTGTCCAAAGGCTACAATATGAAAGCGGATGCCGGCGCGGCGTATTCAGCCTTGGAGGCGTTTGCTGTCAATGAAGGCAATGTCAGCCAGGTTCATGTGCATGATCATCATGGCAACAAGGAAATAAACCTGGGTCAGGAGGCTGATGGTCTTTTGCAGATCTATGTGCATGAGCAGGGGACACGGGAGCTTTATGCCAAAGTGGTAATGGAAATAGGACATCACCACCATCACGGTTTGCAACCGTTGGGGCTGCCGCTGGAAATCATCCCCACCGACTATAGCCATGCTCGTATGGGGGAGAGTTATGAGATCCAGGTTATGCAAAATGGCCAGCTACTGGTGGGAGCCGAAGTCAAAGTGACTTATGCCAGTACCCGCAGCAAAGATTATCCGCATCGTTTGACTACCAACGAAGAAGGAAAGTGCAAAGTATTTTTGAGCGGACGGGGCAATTATTTGTTTTCCGTAGCGGCGCAGGGTATCAGCAGTACGTTTACGCTGGTAAAGAGTTTTTAATACTTGCTGACAGCCGTATTATTCTTTTTCAGATTGGCAGGAAAAAATTGATTAATGGCGAATAGCAGTCTATATAATGGCGCTATGAAAGTGCTTTGTTGATGACCAGGGTTCTTCTAATTTCATACAAATAAAAATATCATGAAGGTATAAACCGCAGAATCGGTCGATACCTTCTTTTTATTTTGAGAGATGAAGATCACTGATCTGTCATAACAAATAAATTGAGGAGGGTAACAAATGCATATTCCGGATGGTTATTTAAGTCCCCAGACAGCTGTTCCTTTCGTGGCGCTTATGGTCCCGATTTGGGGGGCGGCTATCAAAAAAGTACAATCAGATCTTAAAAAAAGAGAAGTACCTGTATTGGCGATCGGTGCAGCCTTTTGCTTTACCATTATGATGTTTAATCTGCCCATTCCCGGAGGGAGCTCTGCCCATGCCGTCGGAGCAGTACTGCTGGCTATCTTGTTGGGTCCATGGCCGGCGTGTATCGGGATATCC